>NZ_VSZV01000329.1:0-59498 GCF_008919455.1 Rhizobium sp. PEPV16 | reverse complement strand
CTATCCCGCGGCAACGATAGCGCGTGAATGCGGGCATTGCGCCAATGGCGATCGAGATTGAGCCCGATGCCCGCCGATGTTTCCCCTGCAAGTTCGAACAGCGCGTTTGCGGTGTCGAGCGCCGTTTCCCCGGCAAGAATCGCGGCCGCCGAGCAGGAGAAATGCGCGTCCGCCATCGTGGCCTCAACTGGATTGACCTGGGCAATGTCGAGTTTGCGGCCAGCCCGTTCCAAGGCTGCCGCCGTTGCTTCGATGCGAATGGCTCGTTCGCCGATCTGGGGAAGGACGGTCGTGCTGCGATCGCCAATTGCGGTCATCAGGTCGCTCCATGCGGCCCGAGCGATGCCCAGGCTGACGCCCGCCTTGAGCAGCAGGCCGAGCGAGATGCCGGTCGAATGTCCTGAGGAGGGAGCAGGCGCAATCGCATCGGCATTGACATGAAGCGTTCCGACGATCGCCGTCGCCGATCCATTGGTGCGCTGGCCGAAGCCGTCCCAATCATCGACCACCTGCACGCCTTCTTCACCGCGTGTGAGGTAGAGTGTCACCGGGCGGCTGGGAGGAGCGGTGGCGGCAGCGGCGATCCAGTCGGCGAATAGAATACCGGGCGTCTGCCGCGTGCGCCCGCTCAGACGGTAGCCCGGGCCTTCGGCGGTCAGTTCGGTCCCGTCGGTGAAGGCGGCGCCCGCGAAGCGGTCGCCGAGCAGCACACGGGCAAACAGCGATGCCTTCAAATCCTCGGCAGCCTGAATGCGGAGCGTTTCCAGCGCAGAAAAATGACTTTCCAGTGCCTCGCCGATCGATGCATCGCCCTCAGCGATGATTGCAACGATTTCGGCGAGCAGGGCGTTCGACACGTCGAGCCCTTCATGGTCTGGCGGAACAGTGATTGCCGTCAGCCCCGATACCGACAGCGCATCAAGCTCGGCAAAGGGCAGGATGCGATTGATATCGCGCTCACTCGCCTGATGCCGGAATGCGGCGGCGAGGTCACGGGCCGTGGATATCGCCTCCTCTTCGCTTTCGATGCGACGGGCGGGAGGCCTGAGGCTCTGATGAAATTGCGATACCGTTCCCATCGGTCACTCTTTTCTCGACACATACAGGAGTGAGGGATTGCCTCTCGAATGATAAGGTCGGTTTTTCTACAAAACCCGAATGCTTTGGATTTTCCTACCAGCTTGATTGCCTTGTCCTTTACTCTACTTACGGTTAAGTGGGGCTTCCTTAAACGAGAAACATGATGAGCGACTCTCGTGCTCGCAACAGCGAGGTTTCGAAAATGGCACGCCAGCCGAGACCGCGCCTGACGCTGGATATTGCCGCTATCCCAACCTATGCGATCGGCGACATTCACGGCCGGTACGATCTGCTTGTGAAAGCCGAGGAGGCGATTCTGCGTGATGGCGCGCGGCTGCCCGGGCGAAAGCTGATCGTCACGCTCGGCGACTATATCGACCGCGGCCCTGAATCGGCACAGGTCATCACCCATCTGATGGAGCCTCCACCTGATGGATTCGACCGCATCTGCCTTGCCGGCAATCACGAAGTCGCCATGCTCGACTATATCGATGGCTGGATCTCCTATGACGATTGGATGCAGATGGGGTCGGCGGAGTCGCTCAAATCCTACGGCCTCGATCCGGAGCATCTACCGCTGGTCTTTCCCTCCGGCGCGAAGCTCGATGCCTTCATCCGCCAGTCGCTGCCGCGTACGCATATCGATTTCATGCGGGCGATGCCTGTCCTGCTGGAGACCCCGAGCGTGATTTTCGTGCATGCCGGCATCAATCCGAAGCTGCGGCTCAGTGAGCAGACGGACGAGGATCTGGTCATCATCCGCCAGCGGTTTCTCGAAAGCCGGGTGCCGTTGCCGAAACTCGTCGTTCACGGTCATACGCCGAACGATGAACCCGCCATACGGCCGAAGCGGCTCAATATCGATACGCGCGCCTATCGCAGCGGCAAACTCACCGTCGCTCGCTTGTGGCAAGGCCGAGTGCATCTGTTTTCGACCTGACTTCCGTTTCCTCAGCCGCTAGAGCCTTTCCGGTTTAGATTGAAGCATTCTGTTGGCTCAAACGGAGTCGGATGGTCGACCGGCCGGCGCGCGTCGTAGCCAAGCTCTACGGCCAAGCCGGCCGGTCGATCAGCCGGCCCGTTTCAGCCAACCCGAAGGGCCGGGCATCTTTCCGCCAGGATCAAAGGCGATCGGCTCGGACGTACCTTGGGGTATGCCCGTCGCCAATCGCCTCTGCCCTGACGAAAACCTGCTCCGGCAGAATGCTGCAATCTAACCCGGAAAGGCTCTAGGATCGTCTCAGACGACCCCTTCCTCGACCGGCTCTGTCTTCGCTGGTTCTACAGTGGCCGGCCGTTTACGGCGCCAGCCGCGTAGCACGACGTAGAAGACCGGCGTCAGGAACAGGCCGAAGATCGTCACGCCGAGCATGCCCGAGAAGACGGCGGTGCCGAGCGACTGGCGCATTTCCGCGCCGGGGCCGGTGGCGATGGCAAGCGGCAGAACACCGAAGATGAAGGCGAACGCGGTCATCAGGATTGGGCGCAGGCGAAGATGGCTGGCCTCGATGGCCGCCTCCACCGGCGACTTGCCCTCATCTTCCGCTTGCCTGGCGAACTCGACGATCAGAATGGCGTTCTTGGCCGCAAGACCGATCAGGACGATCAGGCCGATCTGCGTCAGGACGTTGTTGTCCATTCCCCGCAGCGAGACCCCGATCAGCGCCGCGAGCACCGCAAGCGGGACGATGAGAATGATCGCTAGAGGCAAAATCCAGCTTTCATATTGTGCCGCCAGCGCCAGGAAGACGAAGACGACGGACAGGGCGAAGATGTAGATGGCGGTGTTACCTGTGTGGGTCTCCTGATAGGCGAGTTCGGTCCATTCGAAGGTCGTCCCCTGCGGCAGGATCTTTGCCGCTAAGGCCTCCATCTTGGCGATGGCATCGCCCGTCGACGTGCCTGGCGTCGGATTGCCCTGAAGCGGCACCGAGACATACATGTTGTAGCGCTGGACAAGGGCAGGGCCGCTGGCATCCTGGATGTCCATCAGGGTTCCGAGCGGAACCAGCGCGCCGGTGGCCGAGCGGACCTTCAGGGCAAGGATGTCATCCCGGTCCATGCGGTATTGCCGGTCGGCCTGGGCGCGAACTTGGTAGACGCGACCGAACGCATTGAAATCGTTCACATAGGCGACGCCGAGATTGATGGAAAGGGCGTTGAAAATGTTGGGGATCGGCACATTCAGGAAACGCGCCTTGTCGCGGTCGATCGCCAGGAAGTATTGCGGGCTGGCATCGGAGAATGTCGTAAAGACGCCGGTCAGCCCCTCGGTCGTTGCCGCCGCACCCATCATCTGCCGGGCGAGGCCGAGCACGCGGGTCATATCGGCGTTTTCGAGATCGGATATCTGCATCTTGAAGCCGCCGGAATTGCCGACGCCACGCACGGATGGCGGTGGAATGGCAATGATGAAGGCTTCCTGGATGCTTTGCAGCTTTCCGTAAAGCTCGCCGATGATCTTGTTGGCGTTCTCGCCGCCTTCTTCACGTTCGGCAAAGGATTTGAACGGGACGAAGACGACGCCGGCATTTGAGGCATTGGTGAACGTCGCCCCGCTGAAGCCGGCAAATTGCACGGCATTGCCGACGCCGGGCACGGTGCGGGCGATATCGCCGACCTGTCTGACGACGGCATCGGTACGCGCAAGCGAGGCGCCGTCCGGCAGCTGGATGACGATGATGGCGTAACCCTGGTCCATGGTCGGGATAAAGCCCGCGGGAACTTTCGTGCCCATGTACCAGGTCGCTCCGAGCAGGCAGACGAAGGTGACCATCGCGGCTGTCAACCCAATCCAGCTGCTGACCAGATGCCGAACGGTCCATGAATAGCCGGAACTCAGTCGATCGAATCCATGATTGAAGCCGTCTGCAAGCCCTCTTCCCAGACGGGACGCGACATTCGTACGCTTGGTTTCATGGTCATGGGTTTTCAGCAAGATGCCTGCCAGCGCGGGCGAAAGCGTCAGCGAATTCAATGCGGAAATTGCAGTGGTGACGGAGATCGTCACCGCGAACTGCCTGTAGAATTGTCCTGAGATGCCTGGAATGAAGGCTGTCGGCACGAACACGGCGATCAGCACCAGCGAGATGGCGACGACGGCGGTTCCGACTTCGTCCATCGTGACATGCGACGCCTGTTTCGGCGTCATCCCGCGCGCCAGATTGCGCTCGACATTTTCCACCACCACGATCGCATCGTCGACGACGATACCGATTGCCAGCACGAGGCCGAACAGGGTGAGCATGTTGAGCGAGAAGCCGAAGGCCAGCAGAACGGCGAAGGTGCCGATCAGCGATACCGGGATGGCAATGATCGGAATAATCGCGGTGCGCCAAGATTGCAGGAAGACGAGAACGACAATTGCCACCAGGATGGCCGCTTCGGCGATGGTTCGATAGACCTCGGTGATCGAATCCGAGATGAATTCGGTCGTGTCGTAGACGATGCGATATTCCAGACCCGGCGGGAAATTCTGGGATATGTCCTTCATCAGCGTCTGGACTTGATGGGCGGTGTCCAGGGCGTTGGTTCCCGGCCGGGCGAAGATGCCGAGAGCAACTGCGGGATCGTTGTTGAGATAACTGTTGGTGACGTAATCCTGTGCGCCGAGTTCTATCCGGGCGACATCCTGCAACTGCACGAGCCGGCCCGATGTCGTCGATTTGACAATGACATATCGGAATTCGCGCACGTCGGAGAAGCGTCCATCCGTTCGCACCGTATATTCGAACGCATTCTTGCCGGTGACGGGCGGGGCCCCGATCTTGCCGCCCGACACCTGGACGTTCTGATCTCTCAGCGCGGCCACGACGTCATCGGATGTCATCCCGTAGGCGGAGAGCTTTTCCGGGTCCAGCCAGATTCGCATCGAATACTGGCGCTCGCCAAAGATCTGCACGTCGCCGACGCCGTCAAGGCGCACGAGAACGTCGCGGATGCGGTTGCGGGCGTAATTCGAGACGTAAAGCTGGTCATAGCGGTGCGATGGCGAAAGCAGGTGCACCACCATCATCAGATCCGGCGAGCTTTTGTCAGTGGTCACGCCAAGCCGCTGGACTTCCTCGGGAAGACGGGGAAGTGCGATGGAAACGCGGTTCTGGACGAGCACCTGGACCTTGTCGAGATCCGTGCCGAGCTTGAAGGTGATCGTCAGCGACATGGCGCCGTCGGCGCTGGAGTAAGAAGACATATAAAGCATGTCTTCGACGCCGTTGATCTGTTGTTCAAGCGGCGTCGAAACGGTATCGGCGATCGTCTGCGGGTCGGCACCCGGATAAGAGGTGCGCACGACGATGGTCGGCGGCGCTATCTCGGGATACTGCGATACCGGCAATTGCGTATAGGCAATGCTGCCGACGACGAGAAAAAGGATCGAGATGACCGCCGCAAAGATCGGCCGGTCTACGAAAAAATGAGCAAATCTCATTGTCCGCTCTCCGCGCCGGCGGTTTCGGGCGCAGTGTCCTGCCGCTCCGGCGGCAGTTCGGTCATCTGAGGCGTGATCTTTGCACCCGGCCGGGCGCGCATCAGGCCGTTGACGATGATCGTCTCGGTGCCGTCGAGGCCCTCGCGTATGACGCGGTAGCCGTAGAGGCGCGGTCCGGGCCTTACGGGCTTGGTCGACACCGTGCCGTCTTCGGCGACGACATAAACGACGCGCTCATTCTGGTCCGAGCCGATTGCCTCGTCGGGGACGAGAATGGCCTGGTAGGTGTTGGAGGCTTCGACCTGTATGCGACCGAAGAGGCCGGGCTGAAGGACGAGATCGGGGTTGGGGAAGCGGGCACGCAGACGAATGGTGCCACTCTCATTGTCGACCCGATTCTCGGCAAAATCGAGCTTTCCCTTGAATGGCTTGGCGGTGGGATCCGAGATCGTGACGGAGACATCCAGGCCGCCGCCACCCTGCTGGAGATCCTTGCCCAGTTTGCGCGCCGTGTCGGCGAAATTCAGCAGGCGGCGCTCGTCGACGTCGAAATAGAAATCGATCGGGTCGAGAGAAACGATCGTGGTGAGCACGGTCTGATCGGTCTGCACGAGGTTGCCGGCCGAGATCAGCCGGCGGTCAATGCGGCCGCTGAGCGGCGCCTTGATCTCGGTATATTCCATGTCGAGAGACGCGCGATCGGCTGCGGCCTGCGCGCCGCGGACATTGGCTTCCGCCGAATCGAATTCGCGGCGGCGATCATCCAGCGTCTGCGCCGACTGGCTACCGCTCGAAGTTAGTGATTGCGTGCGCTTATACTGCGCATCGGCAAAGACCAGGGTGGATTGCGCCGATTCGAGTGTCGCCTTTGCCTGATTGAGCGCGGTTACGAACGGCCGCTGGTCGATGACGAAGAGCAGGTCGCCCTGCTTGACCAATGCGCCGTCCTGGAAATGGATTTCCTGAAGGTAACCACCGACGCGCGAGCGAACGGAGACTTCGTCGACCGGCTCGAACCGGCCGATAAATTCGTCGCTGTCTACGACATCGCGAACGACCGGCTTGGCGACGGTCACGGGTGGCGCTGGCGGGGCGCTCTGGGCCAGCACGGGGAGGGGCATGAATGCGGCGATACAGCCAAGCACCACCATCTGTCGAAGCGCGTAAGTCATACCGGTCCTCCAATCTCGACGGTCGATTTCACTGCCGCCAAACCTAAGATGAAGTGATGCTGTTCATGTCTTGCTGCTTTGACCGAGGGTCTCTGCCCCCGTGATCTCCCCGGCGTTCAATCCCTTGGAAAAGGAAGGCCGGCACGCAATGCACATCGGAAAAATCGTAACCCTATGGAATTGGACTATAAACGGCAGCGGCGAAAAATTGCAAATGCCAATTGGTAACGATTCCGGAATCCATCAAAACGTCACGGAGGGTATCAGCTCTCGACGATTTCGTCTCTGCCGGGCGGCAGGGCGGCGAGTTCGGCCCAGTCGAGCTCCTGTTCCAGCATGTGAAAGACATCATCGTCGATCTCGCCAGCGCGGCGCATCGCTGCCAATCTGCGGCGTTTCGCGACGATGACGTTGCGGCGCTGCTTGTCGAGCCTGCTGACCTCGCGCGGGTGTTTCCCGTCAGCGGCGATTTCGCGCTCGGAGGTGTAGACGTCGCGCAGGATGCGGGTGGATTTGTCCTCGCCCCCGGCGAGTTCGGCAAGGGCCGCATCGATCAACGTGACGCGGGCTCTGGCGAGGTCGCGGTCCAGGGAGGTATCCGGGTCGAATTTGAGGAAACGGATCAGCGGCCCGAGCGTCAGGCCCTGGACGATGAGCGTGCCGAGAACAACGGCGAGCGCGCTGAGCAGGATGATATCGCGATCGGGAAAATCGATCGGCAAAGCGAGCGCGGTCGCCAGCGTGACGAGGCCGCGCATGCCGCACCAGCCGGCAAGCAGGCTGGTGGCGAAGGTCGGAACGGCTTGTGTTGTGCGCCCGCGCGCGGCGAGAAAGTTGATGACGCGGTTATAGAAGAGCACCCAGGCCAGGCGGACGACGATGACGGTGACGAAGACCATGGCGGCGAAGGAGATCGCGAAATCCAGGCGGCCGGGATCGAGGTCGAGGACGATCTGGCGGGCCTGCAGGCCCATCAGCAGGAAAGCGAGCACGTTGAGCAGAAAGACCGCGGCTTCCCAGACCGAATAGGAGTGAATGCGGTGGCGGGCCGTCTGCCGCTCGGGCATGTAGCGGGCGATCACCATCGCATAGACGACGATCGCCAGAATTGCCGAAAGGTGCAGCCGCTCGGCGATGATCCACGTGCCGAAAGTGGCGACGAATTCCAGCAAGGTGCCGCCGAGCGTACCGGCGAGCCTCAGGCCGACAACCATGTAGAGACGGCCCAGGAGATAACCGAGGATGAGGCCGCCAGGTACGGCCAGCGCCAGCTCCGCCAGGGCGCCGGCGAAGAAGGTGGGGCTTGCGGCGGCTGCCACCGCGGCGCTGAAGATCAGCAGCGCGACGGCGTCGTTCAGGAGGCTTTCACCCTTCAGGATCACATAGGTCTGGCGCGGCAGGGTGAAGCGGTCGAGCATGGCGGTCGCGGCGGCCGCATCCGGCGGCGCGACGATGGCGCCGAGTGCGACGGCTGCGGCAAGCGGCAGGCCGGCCATCGTCACGCTGACGGTGGCGACGGCTCCGGCCGTCAGAATCACGGCGATGGCAGCGAGCGAGAACAGCGGCAGCCAGTTGCGTCGCAATGTTCGCGGCGGCAGATCATAGGCGGCGTCGAAAAGCACGGGCGCGATCAGCAGCGCCAGCGCAAGCTCGGGATCGATTGAAACCTCGGGCGCCCAGGGCACGGCCGCGACGATGACGCCGGCGATCGCCAGCATTGTCGGATAGGGGATCCGGAACTTCCTGGAGAATTGCAGAAAGACGATCGCCACCAGCAGCAGCGTCAGCATGCTTTCGAAGAACGCCATCGAGGCTCCCCAATGCGCGCCTCCGGCGGAGGCTGTTCCTGCCGCAGTTAGGGCGGAGCTGTGCTGCGGCTACTGGCTGGTGCTTGTTACCGGTGAAAGGAGAAATTGCAGGCTATGCTTGACCCGGTCTGCGGCATTTTAGCCGCCATTGCTGAATCTGCCGTCCACTCGCTTGCGCAGTACACATGCTCAATATATCTACCGATATTATAAGGATGCTTATAAATAACGGTCACAGGTTTTCATGAACGCCACTCCGACCCTCGGTTTCCTTCTCCACGACGTCGCACGGCTGCTGCGCAAGCGGTTTGAGCAGCGCGCGAAGTGCCTTGGGCTGACCCGGTCGCAATGGCAGACGCTTGCCTATCTCTCGAATAACGAAGGTATCCATCAGGGCGGCCTTGCCGAAATCCTCGAAGTCGAGCCGATCACGCTGGTGCGCATTCTCGACAAGCTCGCCGAACGCGGGCTGATCGAGCGCCGCCAGCACCCAACCGACCGGCGTATCTGGTTGCTTTATATGCACGACGAGGCGCACCCGCTGCTTGCCGAAATGCGCGAGCTCGGCGACACCACCCGCGCGGAAGCGCTGCAAGGTGTTTCGGCCGAGCAGCGCGAGCAGCTTTTCCACATCCTATCCGTAATGAAGACGAACCTGGTTCAGGCATGCCGGAGCCCGGTTGACAAGAATGAGACGAACGATGGCTGATCAATCCCCTCTCCGCGTCGTTGCCGACGCCAATGCCAAGACCGAGACTCCTGTCGAAGACAACGAAGCGAAACAGCAGGAAACGGTAGCCGAAGCGCCTTCATCCAAATCAGCGCCGGCTGCCGCCGTGGCTGCGCCTGGCGGCAACAAGGTCCGCCGCCGGCGCAGTCTCACGCGGCCGATCCTGTTTGCCCTGCTGCCGGTGGCGCTCGTCGTCGGCGGTTATTATTACGTCAATGGCGGCCAGGTGATGTCGACCGACAACGCCTATATCCAGGCCGACATGGTCGGGCTTACCACCGATGTCTCGGGTATCGTCGACCAGATCAACGTCCATGAGAACGAGGCGGTCAAGGCGGGACAGGTGCTGTTCAGCCTGCGGTCGGATTCTTTCAAGATCGCGCTTGATGGCGCCAAGGCGCAGCTCGGCGCGCAGCGCAACCAGATCATGAATCTCAAGGCCAGCTATCAGCAGTCGCTTGCCGAGATCACGCAAGCGCAAGCCGATCTGCCCTATTATCAGGATCAGTTTGACCGGCAGCAGAACCTCGTCAACAACGGCAGCGCGACGCAGTCGGCCTATGACGAAGCCAAGCACAATCTGGAAGCCGCGCAGCAGAAGGTTGCCGTCGCCAAGGCGGAAGCTGCAACGACACTCGCCCAGCTCGGCGGCAATGCCGACCAGCCGGCCGAGGAAAACCCGCTCTACCTGCAGGCCAAGTCGCAGGTCGACAATGCCCAGCGCGAACTCGACCACAGTGTCGTCAAGGCGCCGTTCGACGGCATCGTCACCAATGTCAACGCGCTGCAGGTGGGCTCCTACCTGCAGGCTTCGCAACAGGCCTTCTCGCTTGTTGCCACCGACCATCTGTGGATCGCCGCCAGCCCGAAGGAAACCGAGCTTACCTATGTCAAGCCCGGCCAGACGGCCGAGATCTATGTCGACACCTATCCCGGCGTGACATGGAAGGGCAAGGTCGAGAGCATCAGCCCGGCCTCCGGCTCCAGCTTCTCGCTGCTGCCGGCGCAGAACACTACGGGCAACTGGGTGAAGGTCGTGCAGCGCATTCCGATGCGCGTCAGCATCGAGGACGCCGACGGCAAGCCGCCGCTGCGCGTCGGCATGAGCACGGTGGTCGATGTCGAGACCGGTCATGCCCGCGGCCTGCCTGATTTCGTCAACAAGCTTCTGGGCCGGCCTCAGGGCAAGGATCATGAGTAACGCTTCCGCTTCTCCGGCGACGCCGATTGCCAATCGCGGTGCGATCACGGCCTGCGTCATTCTCGCCGTCATCATGCAGGCGCTGGACACGACGATCGCCAACGTGGCGCTGCCCTATATCCAGGGCAGCGTGTCGGCCTCTGCCGACCAGATCAACTGGGTGCTGACCTCCTATATCGTCGCGGCGGCAATCATGACGCCGCCGTCGGGCTTCCTCGCCGCCAAGTTCGGCCGCAAACGCGTGCTGCTCGTCGCCATTGCCGGCTTTGTGGCCGCCTCCGTTCTCTGCGGCCTGGCGCAATCGCTGAACCAGATCGTCGCCTTCCGCCTGTTGCAAGGCCTGTTCGGCGCGTCGCTGGTGCCGCTTTCCCAGGGCATCCTCCTCGACATCTATACGGTCGAGGAGCGCGGCTCGGCGATGGCCCTTTTCGGCGTCTCGGTCATGGTCGGGCCGGTGCTTGGGCCTGTCATCGGCGGCTGGCTGACCGACAATATCAGCTGGCGCTGGGTGTTTTATATCAACGTGCCGATCGGGGCGCTGGCCTTCATGGGCATCGTCGTCTTCGTCACCGAGACCAAGAGGGATCTGCTGGCCAAACTGGACTGGTTCGGTTTCGGGATGATGAGCCTCGGCATCGCCGCGCTGCAGCTCTTCCTCGACCGCGGCGAGCAGCTCGACTGGTTCTCTTCCGGTGAGATCATGCTCGAGGCGTTGATCTGCGCCTCAGCCTTCTATCTGCTGATCGTCCATACGCTGACGGCGGAGAAATCCTTCGTGAACCCGAAGCTGTTCCTCGACCAGAACTTCTCGATCAGCATGATCTTCATCTTCGTGGTCGGCATTACCTATCTCGCCTCACTGGCGCTGATGACGCCCTATCTGCAGACGCTGATGGGCTATCCCGTCATCACCGCCGGCATCGTCATGGGGCCGCGCGGGCTCGGCACTATGCTCTGCATGTTCATCGTCGGGCGGATGGTCGGCAAGGTCGATACGCGCGCGTTGCTGGCGCTCGGCTTGGGGCTCACGGCATGGGCGATGTACGACATGACCGGCTGGACACCCGACGTTTCGCAATGGACGATCGTCTCGGTCGGCTTCATCCAGGGCGCCGGCCTCGGCTTTCTGTTCGTGCCGCTGACGACGATCGCCTTTTCCACGCTGCCCGCCCATATGCGCGGCGACGGCACCGGTCTCTACAACCTGTCGCGAAACATCGGCTCGGCGGTCGGCATCTCGATCGTCTCGGCGCTGATCGTCGAGAACACGCAGAGCAATCATGAATCGATCGCGGCCTATGTGACGCCGTTCAACCACGCCTTTAATGCGGTGGCTGCGCAGGGGCTCAGCCCGGTGACGGCGGCCGGCCGCGCCTCGCTCAACGAGATCATCACGCTGCAAGCGACGATCATCGCCTATATGGACGATTTCAAGCTGCTGATGCTGATGTCGCTTGCAGTCATTCCGCTGGTGCTCTTGCTGCGCAAACCGAAGGCAGCACCCGCCGTCGACCACAGCGACGTCATGGAATGAACTCGAGATTCGTGCAATTCCGGACGAAAAACCGCTTCGCACTTTTCTTGGAATTACTTTAGCGAAACGGCTTGCTGAGAAAACGCGATCCCTGAATGCCGAAGCGCCATGGTGCTTCGGCATTTTTCGTGATGCCGATGCGTTTTCCCGAGACGATCGGCACAGGTGCTGACGGAGCGATCGCATAGGGCGCGCGATCAAGCAGCCTGTCATTGATCGCGATGTCGATGCCGAGCGCCTGGCAGAGCTTGCCGGGACCGCTGCAGAGCGACGTCAGCGTATCGGTGCCGCGCCGCTCCATCATCTGAGGGATTCCCGTTTCCGGCTCCAGGGCGCGGATGAGTGCAGCCGAGCCCGGATGGCAGACGAAATTCAGGCACCAGTACATGCCGTAGATGCGGTAGATATAGACGTTGCCCGGCTTGCCATACATGGCGCCGTTGCGCTTGGTCGGGCCGCGGTAGCTGTGCGAGGCCTCGTCATCGGGAAAATAGGCTTCGGTCTCGGTGATGCGTCCGCCGACGCCGTCCACGGTCAGATGGCAGCCGAGCAGGTCGCGTGAGACGGCGATCGCATCGCGCTCGAAAAACTTCCTGAGGCTTTCGCCGTTGAGGGTGCCGGCGCCGATCGCACCTGATATCGTTCCACCATCGGTCATGATCGACGCAGATAACATTCAGCGCGCTCGCCGTCATCCCGAAACCGCTTCATGTTTTTCGGCCACAGACATCAGCGGCCGGCATTCGGATCGCGCATCGGGATCGAGGGTGATGTGACCGAGACCGGGTCGCTCGCCGGGAAGGAATCTTCCAGACCCTCTTCCAGCTCTTCTTCGAGCAAAGCGGGATCCTTGCGGCGCGCGCCGTCGCTATGGGTAGGTTCGATTGCGGCGGCAAGCAGGGCTTTGGCCCGCAAGACAGCGTTTTCCGACGTCAACTCAGGCGTGCTCCGCAGCGTCACGGCAATGCTGTCTTCGCCTTCGCCGCCGAACTCGACGACGAAGCCGTCTTCCGTCTGGTAGACGGTGATATCACTGAGTGCCATGACCGTTCTCCGAGGGCGCTCACATTAGCAATATGCATTTTAGTGAGATGAATTTTAGTGAAGCGCGTTTTCGGAATTTTGTCGAGCGAAGACCTTCACCAGCCAGTCGATGAAGACGCGCACGCGGGGCGAAAGCTGGCGGTTGCGGGGGTAGAGCAGGGAAACCGGTGTCGGGGTCAGCGGAAAATCCTGCAGTATCTGGACCAGCGTTCCCGCGGCAAGGTCTTCTTCGGCGTGATAGCGCGGGATCTGGATCATGCCGAGGCCCATCCTCGCCGCTGAAATATAGCTTTCGGCGGCGTTGACCGCGACGGTGGCGGGAATGGTGATGTCACGCACCGTGCCGTCGACGATGAATTCGAGCGGCAGCAGGCTGCCGGTGCCGCTGGAGTGGAAGCCGACCATGCGATGGCCGGCAAGCCGGTCGGGATGTTGCGGCAGGCCGTGGCGGGCAATGTAGGCAGGTGAGGCGAGCGTCACCTCATCGAGCAGGGCGACGCGCCGGGCGACCATGTCGCTATCTCCAGGCGTGCCGACGCGCAGCACGCAATCAATGCCCTCACGCACAAGATCGACCAGCCGATCGCCCTCGCTCATGTAGAATTCGATCTCCGGATAGGTCTCCAGGAAGGACGGCAGGCTCGGCAGCACGAAATGGCGGGCGAGCGTGCCGTGCACGTCGACACGCAGCATGCCCTTCGGCCTGGCGCCGGCGAAGGCGCCTTCGGCTTCTTCGATATCGGCAAGGATCGACAGGCAGCGTTGGTAATAGGCTTCGCCATCAAGCGTCGGACTGACGTGGCGCGTCGTGCGCTGGAGCAGGCGCACGCCGAGGCGGGCTTCCAGCCCCTTTACCGCACCGGTGACGGTCGAGCGCGGCAGGCCGGTGTCCTCGGCGGCAAGCGTGAAGCTGCTGCGTTCCACGACACGGCAAAACACGCGCATGGCGTCAAATCTGTCCATCTGTTTGTTCGTCATTTCCGGATAGTGATGCGGAATAATGCCAGATTATCCGCAAAAGGAAAAGGCGCATCCTCTTCTCATCGAAAACGCGCTGCGGCGCAGAAATGAAGGAGAAGGACAATGGCTTCCAACGAAAACAAGGTTGCATTGGTGACCGGCTCGTCCCGCGGCATCGGCGCAGTGGTCGCCGAGCGTCTCGCCAAGGACGGTTTCACCATCGTCATCAATTACTCCGGCAATGCCGCTCCGGCCGAGGAACTGGCAAAGAAGATCGAGCAGGCCGGCGGCAAGGCGCTGACGGCGAAAGCCGATGTCAGCGATGCCGAAGCCGTCCGCCGCATGTTCGATGCTGCGGAAACCGCTTTCGGCGGCGTCGATGTGCTCGTCAACAATGCCGGGATCATGATGCTCTCTGCGCTTGCCGAGGCCGACGACGCCAATTTCGACCGCCAGATCGGCGTCAATCTGAAGGGCACCTTCAATACGCTGCGCGAGGCAGCCAAGCGTCTGCGCGACGGCGGCCGGGTCGTCAACTTCTCGACCTCCGTCGTCGGCCTGAAGCTCGAAACCTACGGCGTCTATGCCGCTACCAAGGCAGCCGTGGAAACGCTGACGGCGATCATGGCCAAGGAGATGCGCGGCCGCAACATCACCGTCAACGCCGTCGCGCCCGGCCCTGTCGCCACCGAGCTTTTCCTCAACGGCAAGTCGGACGAACTCATCGCCCGGACGGCGAAAATGAACCCGCTGGAACGCCTCGGCACACCGGAAGACATCGCATCTGCCGTTGCCTTCCTCGCCGGCCCGGACGGCGGCTGGGTCAACGGCCAGACGCTACGCGCCAATGGCGGCGTGATCTGACGAAGCCGGCGGCTTTATGGCCGCCGCTCGTTCAGAGCTTTCCATTTGCCAACCAACCCCAATCGGAAGGAATACGATCATGAGCAAGCAAGTCATCGTCATCAGGGCACCAACCATTTCGCCCATTCCGGCTCGCCTGATGATACGGCCCGCGCCGCCGAATACAATGAAGGACCCTACAAGGGCGTGCCGGAACAGGCGCTGCAGGGCCTGGCAGCGCTCGAACCTGCGGACGCCGATGCCGGCGCGGTTGCCGCGGCCATCGTCGATGTCGTCGGCAAGCCGTTTGGCACCCGGCCATTCCGCGTCCATATCGATCCGTCCGAGGACGGCGCGGAGATCGTCAACGGCGTCGCCGACCGTGTCCGGGCGGAATTGTTCCGCCGCATCGGTCTCGAGGACTTGCTGAAGCCGGCCGTCGGGAATTGACACCCGGTCCGCCACCGCGCGCGGGACGATCGCGCGGAAACATGGGAGCCGAGCCGTCATCGCAAATATGTGAACGCGATTGCGGAATTTTCCCTTATAATCCTGCGGGGAGTGCGTATATCTGCTCTATCGCGAGAGAGCGGAATTCCCTGCCGCTGTCTTTGCGAACCTCCAGCGCCTGCCGCGCCCTTGCTACGGTGCGACAGGCTTGATGTTCAAAGTTGCAGATTGCGGCCCGTCGAAGGTTTCCCCCGCCTTCCGGGCCGTATTTGTCTTGGCGCTCAACCGTCGTTCAGTCTCGCCTCGACCAGAAGTTTCACCAGCCAGTCGACGAAGACGCGAACCTTGTTGCTGAGGTGGCGGTTCGGCGGATAGACGACATAGAGCGGCAGCGGATCGCGGCGCCAGTCCGGCAGCACGCGGACGAGTTCGCCCCGTGCCATCGGCTCGCGCGCCATGAAGATCGGCACCTGCGCGATGCCGAGGCCCGTCAGCGCAGCCGTCAGATAGGTGCGGCTATCGTTGACCGAGGCGATGTAACGCGGACTGGTCTCGATCACCTCGTTGTGCCGGCGGAATTCGAAAGGCAGCGTCCGGTTGTTCTGGGCGCGAAAATAGTTGACGGTGTAATGTTCCGCCTCCAGATCCTCGGGCCGCTCGGGAATGCCGAATTTCTGGATGTAGTCCGGAGAAGCGCAGGTGATCATCTCGACTTCGGAGACGCGCCGCGCAATCAGCGACTGGTCGGTCGGCGTGCCGGCGCGTAGCGCGCAATCGACATTTTCTGCAAGATAATCGACCGTGCGGTCGCCGACACCGAGGTCGATGCGGATGTCCGGATAACGCTGATAGAAATCGCAAAGTGCCGGAACGACGATCCAATCGGCGAAAGCGCCGGCCATCTCGACACGCAGCCGTCCGCTCGGCAAGCTCTGCGAGTTGGAGAGGCTGCCATCGAGCTCCTCCAGTTCCGAAATGATCTGGGCGGCGCGTTCGTAATAAAGCGCGCCGTCAGTGGTCACCATGACCCGGCGCGTGGTCCGATTCAAAAGCTTGGTGCGCAGATGCGCTTCCAGGCCCTGGATGAGATTGGTCACCGTCGCCTTGGGCATGGCGAGCATGTCGGCGGCGCGGGTGAAATTGCCCGTCTCCACAACACGAATGAAGACGCGCATTGCCGAGAGCTGATCCATCGGTTTCAAATCCGCAGTTTGCGTTGCACCATTGTTCGAGATCTGGAACAGTGTTATCGCGTTATAGCTTCTTATTCCTTGGTTGGAATAACAATATCTTTTTTTTGCAAAATGCAAGCGGTGGACGTTGTCTGTTTGTCGCCGATACAGAAGAGACCGGAAGCATGACGGTGGAATGGAAAGATATGATGCTGGATAAGGTGGCCATCGGCCCCGTTTCCGCACGCATCTACCAGGGCGCCGATTACGGCAAGGGTCCGCCGATCGTGCTTTACCTGCATGGCGGCGCGTTTCTGGATAGCGACAAACACGTCGACCGACCGGTGGCGATGAGCCTCGCCAAGGCCGGCGCCATCGTCGTTGCCGCCGATTACAGCAGCCTTTCCGGCAATCTGTTTCCAAAGGCGCTGGAAGTCTCCTTCTCCGTTTTCACCTATCTCGCCAACAAACGCGCCGGTCTCGGCGACCGCAAGTCGCTGCTCTTCGTCGCCGGCGAGGAGGCGGGCGGCAATGTTGCCGCCGGCGTGGCGCTGAAGGCGCGCGACCAGATGCCGGACGCGCTCGACGGCCAGGTTCTGATTTCGCCGCTGCTCGATCCCTTCATGGGCACGTCCTCGATCCGCAAGGCTGAAGCCATCGGCATGCGCCAGCGCTGGACGGAAGGTTGGAGCCACTATCTGAGCGGCGGCGGTTGCCACCCTTATGCGGCGCCTTGCCTCTGTTCGCGTATTTCAGGCGTCGCGCCGGCGCTGATATTTACCGCGGAGGATGATCCTCTGCACGACGAAACGATTGGTTACGGTGTCCGCCTGAAACAGGCCGGCGTCGGTGTGCGCCAGCATGTCCTTCCCGCCGGGACGGGCTGGCCCTCGATTTATGGTGGGAAATCCGAGGGAGTGCCGGACTGGCAGGAAAACGTCAGCCGCCATTTCGGAAGCTTCCTTCGGGAGGTAAGCGTCCAACCGCAATTGCATTGAAGAAGACCTGATATTTCGGCGGCTTAGAGCCGCAAGGAGAGTACTGATGACGTCCAGAAGTAAGCGCTGGGCCCTGATGGGCGCCGGCATAGCCCTTATTGCGTCCATTTCCGGCGCTGCATTGTTTTTCGAATTGCCGATGAGCACGACCGCTACGGCTGCTTCCGCCCCCGAGCAGGCTCCCGCTGTGCCGGTGACGGTTGCCGTCGTCGCGGCGCGCGACGTGACGGCCTGGGAAAGTTTCTCCGGCCGTCTCGAAGCGGTCGACCGGGTGCAGGTGCGTTCCCGTGTCGCCGGCGCCATCCTTTCGGTGGCCTTCCGCGAAGGGGCGTTGGTCAAGCAGGGCGACCTGCTCTTCACCATCGATCCGGCTCCCTACCAGGCGAGCGTGGCGCAGGCGCAAGGCCAGGTCGCTTCGGCCGAAGCCAAAGTCAGCCTGGCGCAGACCGAGCTCGATCGCGGCCGCAGGCTTTCCGACAACCGCACCATCTCCCAGAGTGATCTCGATCAGCGCCAGAGCGCGCTGGCCGAGGCTCAGGCGGGGCTGCGTTCGGCGCAGGCCGCGCTGCAGTCGGCTCAGCTCGATCTCGATTACACTCAGGTGCGGGCTCCGGTGTCCGGCCGCATCGGCAAGATCGAGGTGACCGCCGGTAACCTTGTTGCGGCCGGGTCGGCCTCGCCGGCGCTGACGACGCTCGTTTCGGTCGATCCGATCTATGCGAGCTTCAATGCCAGCGAAGAGATGGTGACGCGGGCGCTTGCCCAGCTTCCGCAGACGGACAGCGCCCTGCCTGCCGTCGAGCAGATCCCGGTCGAAGTCGGCACGCTGACCGACAGCGGCACCCCGATCAAGGGCAAGCTGCAACTGATCGACAACGAGGTCGATGCATCAAGCGGCACGATCGGCGTTCGCGCCGTCTTCGATAATCCGGGCGGGCGTCTCATCCCCGGCCAGTTCGTGCGGGTGCGCATGGGCCAGCCGAAGGCCGAGAACAAGATCGTCATCAGTGACCGCGCCGTCGGCACGGACCAGGACAAGAAGTTCGTCTTCGTCGTCGATGGCGAGAACAAGGTCGCCTATCGGCAGGTCCAGCTCGGCACAGTGGCTGACGGTCAGCGGGTGGTCGATGGCGGCCTGAACGTCGGCGAGAAGATCGTCGTCAACGGTCTGCAGCGCATCCGTCCAGGCGCAGTCGTCGTGCCTCAGATGGAAGAGAAGGTCGCGACCGCGCAGTAAAGACTTTCGCCTTCCCCTGAGGGGGAGGGCCAATACTCGAAATGATACGACCCGCCGGCGGCTCCCAAACCGCCGGAGAGGGACTTTGCATCCATGTTCACCCCGGAGAGGGCTTTGATATGAACATCTCCAGATTCTTTGTCGACCGCCCGGTCTTTGCCGGCGTTCTTTCGGTCCTCATCCTGGTTGCCGGCCTGATCGGCCTGCGCGCGCTGCCGATTTCCGAATATCCGGAGGTCGTGCCGCCGTCGATCGTCGTGCGCGCTACCTATCCCGGCGCCAACCCAAGCGTCATCGCCGAAACGGTGGCCACGCCGCTCGAAGAGCAGATCAACGGCGTCGAAGGCATGCTCTATATGGCCAGCCAGGCGACATCGGACGGCGTGCTCAACGTCACCGTTACCTTCAAGCTCGGCACCGACCCCGACAAAGCGCAGCAGCTCGTGCAGAACCGCGTTTCACAGGCCGAACCGCGCCTGCCGGCGGAAGTCCGTTCGCTCGGCATCACTACAGTCAAGAGCTCACCCAACTTCATCATGGTCGTCAATCTCGTCTCCGACGGGAACAATCACGACATCACCTATCTTCGCAATTACGCGACCCTGAACGTCAAGGATCGGCTCGCCCGCATTGCAGGCGTCGGGCAGGTGCAGGTCTTCGGCGCCGGCGACTATTCCATGCGTGTCTGGATCGACCCGCAGAAGGCCGCCGAGCACAATCTTGCCGCCAGCGACATTAGCAGCGCGATCAGTTCCCAGAACATCCAGGCCGCCGCCGGTATCATCGGCGCATCGCCGAGCCAGCCGGGTGTGGACCTGCAGCTCAACGTCAATGCCCAAGGCCGCCTGCGCACTCCCGAGGAGTTCGGCAGCATCATCGTCAAGACGGGCGCCAATGGCGAGATCACCCGTCTTCGCGATGTCGCCCGCATCGAGCTCGGTGCTGCGGACTACACCCTGCGTTCGCTGCTCGACGGCAAGCCGGCCGTCGCCGTTGCTGTCCTGCAGGCGCCGGGTTCGAACGCGATCGAAATCGCGGACAATGTGAACGCGACCATGGATCAGCTGCAGCTCGCCATGCCTGAGGGCGTCAAATACGAGATCGTCTACGATACGACGAAATTCGTGCGTGCCTCGATCGAGAAGGTCATCGACACTCTGCTCGAGGCCATTGCGCTCGTTGTTCTCGTCGTCATCCTGTTCCTGCAGACGTGGCGCGCTTCGATCATCCCGCTGATCGCGGTTCCCGTATCGATCATCGGCACTTTCGCGGTCATGTATGTCTGCGGCTTCTCGATCAACGCGCTCAGTCTGTTCGGGCTGGTGCTTGCGATCGGCATCGTCGTCGACGACGCGATCGTGGTGGTCGAAAACGTCGAGCGCAATATCGAGCATGGCCTGTCGCCGCGGGCTGCCACCTACAAGGCGATGAAGGAAGTCTCCGGTCCGATCGTCGCGATCGCGCTGGTCCTCGTCGCGGTCTTCGTGCCGCTCGCTTTCATCTCCGGTCTGTCGGGTCAGTTCTACCGCCAGTTCGCGCTCACGATCGCAATCTCGACCGTTATCTCGGCCTTCAACTCACTCACCCTGTCTCCGGCGCTGGCAGCCCTTCTCCTGAAGGGCCATGATCAGCCGAAGGACTGGCTGACGCGGTTCATGGACGCCATCTTCGGTTGGTTCTTCCGCGGCTTCAACCGTGTCTTCGGCGCGGGCTCGAATGCCTACGGCAAGGGCGTTGGCGGGCTGTTGTCGCGTAAGAGCATCGTTATGGTGATCTATCTGGCGTTGGTCGGTGCGACCTACAGCCTGTTCAGCACGGTCCCCGGCGGCTTCGTGCCGTCACAGGACAAGCAGTATCTGATCGGCTTTGCCCAGTTGCCGGATGCCGCAAGCCTCGACCGCACGGAAGACGTCATCAAGCGCATGACCGACATCGCGCTGGCGCAGCCGGGCGTTGCCAATGCGATTGCCTTCCCGGGCCTGTCGATCAACGGCTTCACCAACTCCTCGAATGCCGGCATCGTCTTCGTGACGCTGAAGGACTTCGAAGAGCGCAAGACGCCTGATCTCTCGGGCGGCGCAATCGCCATGGCGCTGAACCAGAAGTTCGGCGTCATCCAGGATGCCTTCATCGCCATGTTCCCGCCGCCGCCGGTCAATGGTCTCGGCACGACGGGCGGTTTCAAGTTGCAGATCGAGGATCGTGCCGGCCTCGGTAACCAGGCGCTTGACGAGGCGACCAAGGCCGTCCTTGCAAAAGCCTATCAGGCGCCTGAGCTCGCCGGACTGTTCTCCAGCTTCCAGATCAACGTGCCGCAGCTCTATGCCGATCTCGACCGTGCCAAGGCCGAGCAGCTCGGGGTTTCCGTCACCGACGTCTTCCAGACGCTGCAGATCTATCTCGGTTCGCTCTATGTGAACGACTTCAACGCCTTCGGCCGCACCTACAGCGTCCGTGTGCAAGCCGATGCGAAATTCCGTGCCCAGCCGGAAGATATCGGCCAGTTGAAGGTCCGGTCGGCATCGGGTGAGATGATCCCGCTTTCGGCCCTCTTGAAGGTGGAACCGAGCACCGGTCCGGAGCGCGCGAACCGCTACAATGGCTTCCTCGCCGCTGATATCAACGGCGGTCCGGCACCGGGCTTCTCGTCGGGTCAGGCGCAAGCGGCAATCGAGAAGATCCTTCACGAGACCCTGCCTGCGGGCATCGATTTCGAATGGACGGATCTGACCTATCAGCAGATCCTGGCCGGCAATTCGAGCATCGTTGTCTTCCCCCTGGCACTGTTGCTCGTCTTCCTGGTGCTGGCCGCCCAGTATGAAAGCCTGACGCTGCCGCTTGCGATCATCATGATTGTGCCGATGGGCGTGCTGGCCGCGCTGACCGGCGTCTGGCTCACCGGTGGAGACAACAACATCTTCACCCAGATCGGTCTTGTGGTGCTTGTCGGTCTATCGGCGAAGAACGCCATCCTTATCGTGGAATTCGCCCGCGAACTGGAATTCGAGGGAAGGACACCGCGGGAGGCTGCGATCGAGGCCAGCCGCCTTCGCCTTCGCCCGATCCTCATGACCTCGCTTGCCTTCATCATGGGTGTCGTGCCGCTCGTCGTCTCCACCGGCGCCGGCGCGGAAATGCGCGCGGCCATGGGTGTCGCGGTCTTCTCGGGCATGATCGGCGTGACCTTCTTCGGCATCTTCATGACGCCGGTGTTCTATGTGCTGTTGCGGCGGCTGACGGGCAACCGTCCGCTCATCCAGCACAAGCCGGACGAACACAAGGAAGAAGAGGCGGAGGTTATCCGGCTCGCCGCGGAATAAACGGAATTCAACCTTCCTTTGTCGAGTAAATCGGGCGGGAACTTCGGTTCTCGCCCGTATCGTTTTCAGGGAGTGCGCGCGGCCTTCCGACAACCCCCTCCAGGGCATGTGACAAAAATGCGTTACGTCCGTCAAAACGGTTTGCAACGATGGGCGAGGGGACTATCAAAGACGGACAACAGTTGGGAGGACTGAATGACGAATTCGAGAGACGGTCATGACGGCAGGCGGATCGCCTTTCTCGGCACCGGCCTGATGGGCGCACCGATGGCTCGCCGGCTGCTTGGCGCGGGCTTTGCCGTCACCGTCTGGAATCGCGATTCCGGCAAGGCCGAACCGCTTGCGGGAGACGGTGCGGTCTGCGCGAAAACACCGGCGGATGCCGTTTCCGGCGCCGACGTCGTCATCACCATGCTCACCAACGCCGAGGCGGTGAAGGACGTGTTGTTCGACCGCGGAGCGGTCGATGCGATGACGCCTGGCACAACCGTCATCGACATGAGTTCGATCGCCCCGCATTTCGCCCGCGACCATTCGGCGAGGCTTGCCGACCGCGACATCCATCATGTCGATTCGCCGGTATCTGGCGGCGTCGTCGGCGCGGAAGCGGGTACGCTCGCGATCATGGCGGGCGGCGACAAGGACGTGGTCGACGGGCTTGCAGATGTCTTTGCGCCGATGGGGCGCGTGACCCGCGTCGGTCCCAGCGGGGCGGGTCAGCTTGCCAAGCTTGCCAACCAGCAGATCGTCGCGGTAACGATCGGCGCCGTCGCCGAAGCGATGATGCTGATCGAAGCGGGCGGCGGCTCGCAGGCAGCCTTTCGGGACGCCATTCGCGGCGGCTTTGCCGAGAGCCGTATCCTTGAGCTGCACGGCAAGCGCATGGTCGAGCGGCAGTTTACGCCAGGCGGTTCGTCCAGCAACCAGCTCAAGGATCTGAACGCCGCCATGGAGACGGCCAAGACCCTGTCGTTGACGCTACCGCTGACTGCGGCGGTACATGCCGAATTCAGCGAATTCGTCGCCAATGGCAATGGCGAAAAGGATCACAGCGGCCTGCTCCTCCATCTCGAAGAGAAGAATGCCCGGCCGGGAGGAAAGAAGTGATGGACAGCCATTCGCCAAAGCGGCACCTGCGTTCGCAGGACTGGTTCGACAATCCCGATCATATCGACATGGCAGCGCTCTATCTCGAGCGCTTCATGAATTACGGCATCACGCCGGAAGAGCTGCGCTCCGGCAAGCCGATCATCGGGATTGCCCAGAGCGGCAGCGATCTTACGCCCTGCAACAGGGTGCATATTGAGCTTGCCAAGCGCGTGCGCGACGGCATTCGCGATGCCGGGGGTATCCCGATCGAGTTTCCGACACATCCGATCTTCGAGAATTGCAAGCGCCCGACAGCCGCACTCGACCGCAATCTCGCCTATCTCGGCCTCGTCGAAATCCTCTACGGCTATCCGCTCGACGGCGTCGTGCTGACCACCGGCTGCGACAAGACCACGCCTTCGGCGATCATGGCGGCTTCGACGGTCGATATCCCGGCGATCGTGCTCTCCGGCGGCCCGATGCTCGACGGTTGGCATGAGGGCGAGCTGGCGGGCTCCGGCACGGTGATATGGCGGATGCGGCGGAAATATGCGGCAGGCGAGATCGATCGGGAAGAGTTCCTGCAGGCAGCGCTCGATTCTGCGCCTTCCGTCGGCCACTGCAATACGATGGGCACCGCTTCGACGATGAATGCGCTGGCCGAGGCGCTCGGCCTTTCGCTGACCGGCTGCGGAGCGATTCCGGCCGCCTACCGCGAGCGCGGCCAGATGGCCTACCGCACCGGGCGGCGCGCCGTCGAAATCGTCTTCGAGGATCTGAAGCCGTCGGACATCCTGACGCGCGAGGCTTTCCTGAATGCGATCCGCACCAATTCGGCGATCGGCGGTTCGACCAACGCGCAGCCGCATCTGGCCGCGATGGCGAAGCACGCCGGCGTCGAACTCTATCCCGACGACTGGCAGGTGCACGGTTTCGATATCCCGCTGCTTGCCAATGTCCAGCCGGCGGGCGCCTATCTCGGCGAGCGCTTTCATCGCGCCGGCGGCACGCCGGCGATCATGTGGGAACTGCTGCAGGCCGGAAAGCTCGACGGCAACTGTCGCACGGTGACGGGCAGGACGATGGCCGAGAACCTGGAGGGCAAGGAAGCGCGCGACCGCGAGGTCATCACGCCGTTCGCTAAGCCGCTGAAGGAGCGGGCGGGATTCCTGGTTCTCAAGGGCAATCTCTTCGATTTCGCGATCATGAAGATGAGCGTGGTTTCGGAGGATTTCCGGAGGCGCTATCTTGAGGAGCCCGGGCGCGAAGGCGTGTTCGAGGGCAAGGCGGTGGTCTTCGACGGTTCCGAGGACTATCATAAGCGCATCAACGACCCCGAACTCAACATCGACGAAAATACCATCCTCGTCATCCGAGGCGCCGGGCCGATCGGCTGGCCGGGTTCGGCTGAGGTCGTCAACATGCAGCCGCCGGATCATCTTCTGAAGCGCGGCATCCGCAGCCTGCCGACGATCGGCGACGGCCGCCAATCGGGCACGGCGGACAGTCCATCGATCCTCAACGCCTCTCCGGAAAGCGCCGCCGGCGGCGGCCTTGCCTGGCTTCGTACCGGCGATATCATCCGCATCGACTTCAATCACGGGCGCTGCGACATGTTGGTCGAGGACGCCGAGATCGAACGGCGCAAGGGCGATGGCATCCCGCCAGTGCCGGCGGATGCGACGCCATGGCAGCAGATCTACCGCCGCTCGGTTACGCAATTGTCGGACGGCGCGGTGCTGGAGGGAGCGACCGAATTCCGCCAGATCGCAAAAAACCCGCCGCGGCACAACCACTGATCTTAAAGGTGCCGCAGACTGCAAGTCCTTTGATCCAAAAGGGGAAGGTCGTAACGAACGGTTCACCTAGTCACTAGTTCGGTCATCGGGACAAGGCTTCATTAATGCCGGCTTGAGACCATATTGCCGTTATGCAAGCTTCTAAGGCTGGGACCGCGTTGCCAGAGAAAAAAGCCACACGATCCGAACACGAGTTTCAGGATCTTCTGCGTCGGCTCGAACTCGCTCTCGATGCATCCCGGATCGGTGTCTGGGAGCATAGCATCGAGCAGGACGGGATCTTGTGGGATGCGCAGATGCATCGTCTCTACGAGACCGGCGAGACCTGCCGGCTGGTGCCCGCTTCGCTTTGGTCGAATGCCATCCATCCCGATGATCGCGAGCGGGCCGAACGCGACTTCGAGCAGGCGATCGCGATGCGCGGCGCCTATAACTCGCAATTCCGGATCGTGCTGCCGAGCGGTGAGATCCGCCATCTGCGCTCGCGCGCACATTTCTACGTGGATGCGGAAGGGGAGCCCTCCTTCATCGGCGCCGAATGGGATGTGACGGCCGACGTCCTGCTCAACGCGGAACTTGCGCGGCAGAAGGTCGTGGCCGAGGCGAGGGCGCTGGCGCTGGAAGAAAGCAATGCGCGCATCGAGCATGTCGCCGATCACGACTATCTCACCGGCTTGCCGAACCGGCGCCTTCTCGACAAGCGGCTGGCGGAACTGCCGGCCGACAAAAGCATCACGACGCTTGGCGTGCTGCATCTCGACCTCGACCAGTTCAAGCAGATCAACGACAGCCACGGTCATGCGGCAGGCGATGCCGTGCTCAGGGCCGCGGCCCTTCGCATCACTGCCGCCATTCCTGCGAATGGCATGGTTGCCCGTGTCGGCGGCGATGAATTCGTCATCGTGCTGGTCAATTTCACCGATCTCACTGAGCTGAAGCAGATCACCGAGGATGTCCAGCGCCGGCTGCGGAAGAAGATCCGCTTCGGCCAGGAGATGCTGCAATCCGGCGCCTCGATCGGCGTTTCCTGGAGCGGTGATCGGCGGGCGCGCAACCTGTTTGCCGAATCCGACCTGGCGCTCTACCAGGCCAAGAAGCTTGGGCGCAACCGCGTCGAATTCTTCACACGGCAATTGCAGGAGGATTTGCGCTCCAAGCGTCGCCTCGCCGAAGAGCTGAAGCTCGGGCTGGAGCGCGGCCAGATCCTTCCCTATTATCAGGTGCAGCTCGACGCCCGGACGCGGGAAGTCATCGGCTTCGAGGCGCTGGCGCGCTGGAAACATCCCGAGAAGGGCGTGCTCGCTCCCGGCATATTCCTGAAGGTCGCCGACGAGCACGGACTTGCGGCGGAGATCGACGCGGCGATCCTCAAAAGCGTTCTCGAAGACCGGCTGTTCTGGCTGTTGCACGGCCTTGCGGTTCCGCGCATCGCCGTCAATATCTCGGCGTCGCGCCTTGCCGATCCGGCGTTGCTCGACAAGCTGAGGAAACTCGATATCCCGCCCGGCGTGATCGTCTTCGAACTGGTCGAGACGATTTTCCTCGACGACAGCGACGAAAAACTGCTCGCTCATATCGGCGATATCAAACAGATGGGCATCGACATCGAGATCGACGACTTCGGATCGGGCCATGCCTCGCTGATCGGTCTCGTCAAGCTGCGGCCGAAGCGGCTGAAGATCGACCGGCAGCTCGTCACCGAGGTCGTCAGCTCCGCGGAGCAGCGGCGCGTGGTGGGTTCTATCGTGGAAATCGCCAAGGCACTCGATGTCGAGGTGATCGCCGAGGGTATCGAGACCGAGGCGCATGCCGTGGTGCTGGCGCAGCTCGGCTGCGACGGCCTGCAGGGTTATGCGTTCGGTTATCCCGCACCGGCGGCCGAGACAGACCGTCTTTTCTCATCGATGACGAGCCGAATCGAAAAGCAGAAGGCCGCGATGGGCAGTTGAACGGCCGGTGATCCTTCCGCGGGCGACTGTCGTCGCTCCCGGTTTTTTGCCGCGTCGCGGAAGTGATTTCGGACGGATGCTTCTCTCGTCTTTCAAATTGGCAGGGCGGCATCTTTTCGGCGCGGCTTTTTATTCGCATCGGCTGGAAGATAATTGAGGCCCAAGTAATTTTCTTGAGCTTGCAACGGCATTGTTTCATGGTAATGCGGAAACGAAGCTTTCTGTATTGCATCGAAAAATGATTATACGCGTCGTCAAGTCCATGAGCGCGGCTCTCCATCGTTCGCAGGTGCAATCGGCAGCTGGGGCCTGACAATTGCTTTGCCGTTGCCGGGATGGACTTGCGGGACATTCAATCTGGGAAAGTTGCATGAATTCGGAATTTGCCGTTCGTTCGATGCGGCCCGGCGAACTGGAACTCGTGCTCGAATGGGCGCGTCAGGAAGGCTGGAACCCTGGTCTCGACGATTCGCTTGCATTCAACGAGGCTGATCCGTCGGGATTTTTCGTCGGATCCATCGGTGAAGTCCCCGTCGGCTCGATCTCGGTCGTCAAATATGGCGATATTTTCGCCTTCCTGGGCCTCTACATCGTCCATCCCGATTTTCGTGGCAAGGGTTATGGCAAGGCGATCTGGGCGGCGGGCATTGCCAGCGCGGGAGACCGCACGATAGGTCTCGACGGCGTCGCCGCACAGCAGGACAACTACCGCAAGGCCGGCTTCGAACCCGCCTATTCCACCATTCGCTATGGCGGTGTCGCTACTTCCTTGCCTGTCTCGACGCTTGTCGCGCAACCGGTGCTGGATTCACGCCTCGAAGGCCTGCAGCGATATGATTCGGCGATCTTTCCGCAGCCGCGGGATGCCTTTCTCGCTGCCTGGTGCACCGCCCGCAAGGGCCGTCGTTCGGCGGTGGTGCGCAAGAGCCACAAGATCCGCGGTTACGGCACGATCCGCCGCTGCTACGAGGGCTACAAGATCGGCCCGCTCTTTGCCAACGATGCCGACAGCGCCGCGGCGCTGCTTGCCGAATTGATCCCCGAGGCGAAAGGGGCTGCGGTCTTCATCGACATTCCCGCAGAGAACCGCGAGGCGGTCGCGCTTGCCGAAGGCATCGGCCTTCAACCGGTATTCGAGACGACACGCATGTATCGCGGACCGGCGCCGGCCATCCCGCTGAAGCACGTCTTCGGCGTGACGACGCTGGAGCTTGGTTAAAGCCTTTCCTGACCAGGAAAAGGTTTTAATCCACGGGTGAGGCGGGCACGGTCGGCGACGAAGCTTTCGGACGGCCCCTTTCGGCGATCGCGATGCCGCCCAAGGTCAGTACCAGTGCGATCACATGGAAGGACTGCAGTCTCTCGCCGATCAGGGCGACGGAAAGCAGCGTTCCGAACACCGGCACGAGATTGATGAAGAGGCCGGCGCGGTTGGCGCCGATTGCCACGACGCCCTTGATATAGAGGATCTGCGCCACCAGCGAGGGGAAGATCGCCGTGTAGAGAGTGATGACCCAGCCGGCCTGGTCCGGCCACTGCGCGGCACCCCGGCCGGTTTCCCAGAGGAGCAGCGGCAGCGAGGTCAGCATGGCGCCGAGCGCCGGGACCGCCATCAGGGTGCGCCAGTCGAGTGGGGGCTTCCAGCGCAGGAAGATCGTGTAGACCGAATAGGCGGCAATGGCGATCAGCATCAGCCCGTCGCCGCGGTTGAGGCTGAGTTGCAGCAGCGTTGCGAGGTCGCCATGTGCGGCGGTCAGAGCGACGCCGATCAGCGTCATCCCGAAGCCGAGACATTGCGCCAGCGAGATGCCGGTACGGAAGAACATGAAATTCAGCAGGAAGATCAGCATCGGGATGCCGGCCTGCTCGATGGCGACGTTGATCGCCGTCGTATATTGCACGGCCGAATAAAGCATGGCGTTGAAAAGGGTGTAGCCGATGACGCCGTAGAAGAGGAGCAGCGGCAGGTTCTTCCTGACTACCGGCCAGTCCTTCCGCAGTTGCGGTACTGAAATCACGGCGATCATCGCCACGGCGAGGAACCAGCGCAGGAAGGTCAGCATCATCGGGCTGATATGCCCGAGCGCGAGTTTGCCGGCGACGGAGTTGCCGCCCCAGCAGAGGGTGGCGATAACGAGGCAGATATAGGCCGTGGCTTGCAAGAGCGTTCTTCCCGTCTTTCCGCGATCGCCGAGCGGCGTTTTGTGACGGGAAATAGCCTGTCGGCTGCTGATTTGTCACGTAAAAAGCCCAATCTGCTGTGACAACAGGGTCGCTTTCCAAAAAACAAAGCTTTATAGATGCGCGGGTTTGAGCAGGTGCGCGGTTCCGCGCCGGTAACAGGAAGAGTTGGATGACGAACGTAGTCGTGGTCGGTTCGCAATGGGGTGACGAAGGCAAGGGCAAGATTGTCGACTGGCTTTCGGAGCGTGCGGATATCGTTGTGCGCTATCAGGGCGGACACAATGCCGGCCATACGCTCGTCATCGACGGCACGAGCTATAAGCTCTCGCTGCTGCCGTCCGGCGTCGTGCGCCCGGGCAAGATGGCCGTCATCGGCAACGGTGTCGTCGTCGATCCGCATGCGCTAATCGCCGAGATCGGCCGGCTGGAGGCGCAAGGCGTGACGGTTACGCCTGACAATCTGCGCATTGCAGACAATGCGACGCTCATCCTGTCGCTGCACCGCGAGCTCGACGCGATGCGCGAGGATGCGGCGTCGAACAGCGGCACCAAGATCGGCACGACGCGCCGCGGCATTGGCCCGGCCTATGAAGACAAGGTCGGCCGCCGCGCCATCCGCGTCATGGATCTTGCCGATCTCGATAGTCTTTCCGGCAAGGTCGACCGTATTCTGACGCATCACAATGCGCTTCGCCGCGGTCTTGGCGTTGCCGAAGTCAGCCACCAGGCGATCATGGACGAACTGACCTCGATCGCTGATCGGGTACTGCCTTTCCGTGATACGGTCTGGCTCTTCCTCGACAAGGAGCGCCGCAAGGGTGCTCGCATCCTCTTTGAAGGCGCGCAGGGCAGCCTGCTCGATATCGATCACGGCACCTATCCCTTCGTGACCTCCTCAAACACGGTGGCCGGCCAGGCGGCAGCCGGTTCCGGCATGGGACCGGGCTCGCTCGGTTATATCCTCGGCATCACCAAGGCCTATACGACGCGCGTCGGCGAAGGCCCGTTCCCGACCGAGCTCACCGACGAAATTGGCCAGTTCCTGGGCGAGAAGGGACATGAGTTCGGTACTGTGACGGGGCGTAAGCGCCGCTGCGGCTGGTTCGACGCGGCACTCGTACGCCAGTCGGTCGCCACCAACGGCATCACGGGCATCGCGCTCACCAAGCTCGACGTGCTCGACGGTCTCGAGGAATTGAAGATCTGCGTCGGCTACATGCTCGACGGCCAACAGATTGATCATCTTCCCGCAAGCCAGGGAGCGCAAGCTAGGGTGGAACCGATCTACGTCACCCTGGAGGGATGGAAGGAATCGACCGTCGGCGCCCGCAGTTGGGCGGATCTGCCGGCACAGGCGATCAAATATGTTCGCCAGGTCGAAGAGCTGATCGGGGCACCCGTCGCGCTCTTGTCCACCAGCCCGGAGCGGGATGATACGATACTTGTGACCGATCCGTTTGAGGATTAAGCTCACGGGTCACTGTGGAGGATGGTTCGGTAGGGTACCGGACTTCTTGAGAAAGTACTGATGGCGGATTTTATTGCAGTCATTCGGCGGGCCGTTGACGGCTTGGCTGAAAATACCCCCGAGATGCGGGTGAAAGTCTACGAACGTGCCCGCGGCGCAGTGCAGCGGCAGCTCGAGAACATGAAACCGCGTCCGCCGGAAGCCATGCTGCAACGCCAGCTCGAAAAGCTCGAGGCTGCCATCCGCGAGGTGGAAGGCGAACACTCCGAGGCGATGCCGCTCGATGAGCCGGTTGCGGCCGTTACCGCTTCGGAATCCTTCGAAGAACAAGCGGTTCCCCACGAAAGCGAACCAGCGTCGGCGCCGGAGACTGCTGTCGAGGAGCCGGCCTACGAAGCCTATGCGGAACCGCAGGCGGACGAGGCCACCGGCGAGCCCGATCAGGTGGAAGTCGCCGCGCCGGAGGAGGACGAGGTCGCTGCCGAGGAGCCTCTTTCCCAGGAAACACTCGTTTCGCCGGAAACATCCATTCCCGCGGAAACCCCTGTTGCCGCCGAGACACCGGTTTCGCCGGAGACAGCCGGTCCGGCCGAGACATACTGGCATCCCTCTCAGGAGGAGGAAGCGCCGGCCGAGGAATGGCATGCCGGCGAGGCGCGCGACGTCGCTGCCGAAGACGTACCGACCGAACATGACGGTTGGGAAGCGCCAGCCTCCGAGCATCGCGACGAACAAGCCGACGAAGACCGTGTCGACGAGCAGCATCCCCTGGAAGCCGACGAGATCGCGGACGAACCTGCGGCGGTGGAAAGCGAGGAGCCGGAGGCCGAGGAGGCTTACGAGCCCGACGAGCCGTTGCAGCCGATCACCCGCGGCATAGACCACGCATCCAACCGCCTGGTGGAGCCGGTCGCCGATTTCGATCGTCCGCAGGAGTTCGTCGAGCACAGCCGCGAGGAGCCGTTGCAGGCCGAAGCTGCGGCGCATTTCGACCCCGTCTGGACCGAGCCCGTTGCCGAAACGCCGGCTCCGGCGCCCAAGGATGCGGAGACCGAATGGGCGGAAGAGGAACTCCGGCAATATTCGGAGACGGCGCCGGCGCCGATTACCGCCGATGCCTCGGCGCGCGCCTTCGAGGAGGTGATATCGAGCCTCGAAAAAGTGGCACCCGCCGCCGTCATGCCGGCCGCCAAGGAAAGTTTTTCCTGGGAGACGGCCGCCTTCGACGATCTGCCGCCGATCGAGGCCGGCAACAATAAGAAGACGCCGGTTGCCTCTCATTTCGACGATGTCGATATCTTCGCCGAAGTGCACAACGGCAAGCCGGCGCCTGCTAGCGGTGCGCCGAGCGAGGACTGGCGAGAGGCGAAGGCGCTGCGCGGCTACGACCGCCGCGGCTCTGTCGCCGCTGACGACGATGACGCCAATCCGTCGATGGATATCGATCAGATTGTTGCCTCCAAGCTGCAGGGCAAGAGCTTCCGTATGGAGCCGAAGCGCCGCCGCTTCGGCATCGGCACCGTGATCACGCTCATCTTCGCACTCATCCTGATCGGTGGCGGCGCCTATGCCGGCTGGACGAACAGGGAGGCGTTGGTGGCGATGGTCGACGGGCTCGTTAGCTCGGCACCGTCGCAGGCGACCAGGAACGAGGCGGCAACGCCGCCGGATGGCTCGGCGACGCCTGCCCAGCCGGGCGCGGTGACGCCAGCCCAGCCAACCACACCAGGAGCGCAGAATACTCCAGCGGCGCCGGCGCAGCCGAACCCGCAGGTAGCGTCGGTGAACAATGACGGCGCTGCGGCCAATTCGAAATTCACCCAGCGGCTGCTGACCGATGGAACCGAGGTTGACAGTGGCCCGGCGACTGTGCCGGGAACGCCGACCGCGGAAGGAAAGTCGGTCGCCGAACAGAATGTCGCGGCAGCCGATACGCCGCCTGCCAGCGCGCAGGGCGATGCGACACCCGCCGACACGCGGACGCCGAACGGCGCGGTGGCATCGCCGCCGCAGACCGCGCCCGTCGGTTCGTCGCAAAAGATGTTCCTCTATGAGGAGCGCATCGGCCAGAGCTCGCCGACGGCGATCGAGGGATCGGTCGTCTGGAGCGTGCAGCACGAGGCTGGCCAGGATGGCCGGCAGGAGGCGACGGTACAGGGCAATGTCACGGTTCCCGAGCGCAATCTCTCGGCTCTCGTCACCTTCAAGCGCAATTCCGATCCGTCGCTGCCGGCAAGCCATCTTGTCGAGATCGTCTTCTCGGTGCCGCCGAATTTCGAAGGCGGCAGCATCGACAGCGTCCAGCGCATCTCGATGAAGCGCACGGAGCAGGATCGCGGTGACGCGCTGATCGCGGTTCCGGCCAAGATCACCGACGATTTCCACATGATCGCACTCAACGACTACCCCGATGCGCGCAAGGCCAATCTCGACCTGATGTCGACCCGCAACTGGATCGATATTCCGATCACCTACCGCAACGGCCGCCGCGCGCTGCTGACGATGGAAAAGGGCGGTACGGGAACGGACGCCTTCAATACCGCGATCAAGGAATGGACTGCGCTCGGAGACGTGTCGACGAGCCAGTGACGGTTTCCCGATCTTGGCGCGGCGGTGCCGAGGCTGCGGATAAAGATGAATGAAAAAGAAAAGGCGGGCCGCAAGGACCCGCCTTCTTCAATTGTGTCATGCGACAGGTTTATGCCGTGGCTTCGACGACCCGGACGGCCTTGGCGCGTTCCAGGGCTTCCTTGCGGACGGCGTCCTGCACCTTTTCGAAGGCGCGGACCTCGATCTGGCGAACGCGTTCGCGACTGATGTCGAATTCAGTCGAAAGGTCTTCCAGGGTCACTGGATCCTCGGCGAGACGGCGAGCCTCGAAGATGCGGCGTTCGCGCTCGTTCAGCACGCTCATCGCTTTCGCCAGCATGCGCCGGCGGGTGTCGAGCTCATCCTGTTCAATCAGTACGTCTTCCTGGCTGTCATGGTCATCCACCAGCCAATCCTGCCATTGGCCGCCGTCACCTTCGGCTGCCTTGATCGGCGCGTTCAGCGAGGCGTCGCCGGAGAGGCGGCGGTTCATCGAAATGACCTCTTCCTCCGAGACGTTCAGCTTGGTGGCGATCTCCGAGACGTGCTCCGGCTTCAGGTCGCCGTCATCGATTGCCTGGATGCGGCCTTTCAGCCGGCGCAGGTTGAAGAACAGGCGCTTCTGGTTGGCGGTCGTGCCCATCTTCACCAGCGACCACGAACGCAGGATATATTCCTGGATCGAGGCCTTGATCCACCACATGGCGTAGGTGGCAAGGCGGAAGCCGCGCTCGGCATCGAACTTCTTGACAGCCTGCATCAGGCCGACATTGCCTTCGGAGACGACTTCGCCGATCGGCAGGCCGTAGCCGCGATACCCCATCGCGATCTTCGCGACGAGGCGAAGATGGCTGGTGACGAGCTTATGGGCGGCATCGCGGTCACCATGCTCGGCATAACGCTTGGCGAGCATGTATTCCTGTTGCGGCTCCAGCATCGGGAACTTGCGGATTTCGTCGAGGTAACGATTGAGACCGGCTTCACCGGCGGTAATGGACGGCAAGGTATTTCGGGCCATAGTGCACCCTCCTAAAGTGAATTCCGGTTCCCGATGGAAACGCATCCTCGCGTTAAAAAAGGCAAACCGGGACGTGCGGCTCTACTGCGAGCCCGCACTAAGTCAATATACAGATAAGTGTGGCGAAACGGCGGTTCAAGGTGCCGCTCACGCAGGTGTGAGTTGGGCAGGCGGCATTCGGAGCCCGGCTTTATCGCCGCAACGCGTCGACCAGTTCGACCATATCATCCGGCAGCGGCACCTCGAAATGCATGATTTCACCGGTGCGCGGATGCTCGAACTGCAGCATGAAGGCATGCAGCGCCTGGCGGCCGAATCCATTGACGACCTTGCGGATCTCTTCGGGCAGGAGATTGGCCTTGGTCTTGAAGCCGGCGCCGTAAACCGTATCGCCGAGCAGCGGATGGCCGATATGGGCCATGTGGACACGGATCTGGTGGGTGCGGCCGGTTTCGAGGCGGCACTCGACCAGCGAGGCGAACGCGGTTGCGTCCGGTTTCTCATGGAAGCGCTCGATCACCTGGTAATGCGTGATCGCCTCGTCGGCGTCCTGACTGTCGGGGCGTTTGACGGCGCGGCGCGTGCGGTCGCCGGTGGCGCGGCCAAGCGGCGCGTCGACCATGCCCGACAGCGTGCGGGGCCGGCCCCAGACGACTGCCTGATAGGCCCGCTCCAGCGGCATGGTGCGGCCATGGTCGGCAAATTGCAGCGACAGGTGGCGATGGGCAATGTCGTTCTTGGCGACGACCATGACGCCTGTCGTGTCCTTATCTAGACGGTGGACGATGCCGGGGCGGCGCACGCCGCCGATGCCGGAGAGCGTATCGCTGCAATGGTGGATCAGCGCGTTGACCAGCGTCCCCGTCCAGTTGCCGGCGCCGGGATGGACGACGAGACCGGAAGGCTTGGAGATGACGATGACGTCGTCGTCCTCATGGAGGATATCAAGCGGGATGTCCTCGCCCTGCGGCGTCGGGTCTTCCGGCTCGGGCAGCGTGAGTTCGAAACTGTCGCCGGTGCGCACCTTGCGCTGCGGGTCGGTGACGGGTTCGCCGCGCAGAAAAACCTGGCCGTCCTTGATCAGCGCCTTGATGCGGCTGCGCGAAAATTCCTCGCCGACCTGCGCCGTCAGCCAGGCGTCCAACCGGCCTTCGGCAGTTTCATCGGCGGTCAGGACTTTTCTATTGCCGGCTGCTTGTTTAAAGGGGTCGCTCAAGACGCTTCTTCTCCGACGTATTTTTTAGAACGGGACGCACAGATGACAGCAATCGAGCCAGACGACCAGGAAGAGAAGCCCCTTGATCCGGCGATGGAAAGTGTCCGGCGCAAGATGGTCCGCCTGCAGATCGTTTCCGGCGCCATCATGTTCGTGAGCCTTATGGCGGTCTTCGGCGCGGTTGTCTACAAGGTGATGAACAGCGAGCCCAAGGAGACGGCGTCCGCTGTTACCGCCTCCGGCGTGCCTTCGGATGCGCCGCTTGTGGCAACCGTTTCCCTGCCGCTCGGCTTCAAGGTGCAGTCCACTTCGTTTTCAGCCGGGCAGATCCTGTTCTACGGCGAAACGGTCGAGGGCAAGAACAAGGCGCTGGTCTACGATCTCAGGACCGGCCGCAGCGTCGCCTACGTCACTGTTACGGGCAATTGAGGCCAGCATGGCCGCCGTCCCGATCGACATCGACAGCGCCGACGATCCGCGCGTCGCTGAATTCAGCGAGATCCGCGAGCGTGACCTAACGGGCCGAGAGAACCGCTTCATCGCCGAAGGCACGGTCGTGCTGCGCATGCTCGCCGAGGCGCATGCGGCAGGCCGCGGCTTTTTCGCCGAGAAGATCCTGCTGCTGCGCAACCGCGTCGAGGGCGTGCTGCCCATCCTGGAGCGGTTTCCGGTCGATGTGCCGGTCTATGTCGCCGGGCCTGATGTGCTCGACGGCGTCGTCGGTTTCCATCTGCATCGCGGCGTTCTCGCGCTCGGCCGGCGACAGGACCGCGGGGAGGCGGCACTTCTCGACGCGCTGCCGGAACGGGCGTTGGTGCTGGTCGGCTGCGGCATTTCCAATCACGACAATGCTGGCTCGATGTTCCGCAATGCGGCCGCCTTCCGGGCGGATGCGGTGCTGCTCGACGAAACCTCCTGTGATCCACTCTACCGCAAGGCGCTGCGTGTCTCGGTCGGTTCGGTGCTGAGCGTTCCGCACCGTCGCGGCGGCAAGGCGCTCGATGTACTCGTGGCGCTCGCCGAACGGGGCTTTGCCATCTGGACGCTTTCACCGCACGGCAAGACCGATATCCGCGCCATTCCGGGCTCGACGCGCATGGCGCTTGTCGTCGGTACCGAGGGCGAGGGGTTGCCGGAGGCGCTGCTTGCGCGGTTCCAGAGCGCGCGCATTCCACAGGCGGAGGAACTCGACAGCCTCAATGCCGCGACGGCGACGGGGATCGCGCTGTTTTCCATGGCCTCGGCGATGGGCCGGGTCTAAACATATCCTCTTCAATCGGATTGATTTCAGGGTTCTGCGTCAATTCAAACATGATGGTCAAACATGATGCGCGCCGCGCGTCCTATCGGACGCTCGGGGGATCGGCGAGGATCGCGGCTGCCCTGTCGGCAAGGTTGACACGATCGTTGGGACTCTTTTCCGCACCTTCGACGAGCAGCGCGCGGATCGGCGAGGAGGGACCCTCGTTCAGTGCGGTCAACGCCACCATATTGGCGGCGATCGAGGCGATCTCCTCGCGGATCGCACCATCGCGTCCGGCTACGGCCTTTGCCTTTTGCAGGCGCTCGGCCAGGGCGGCGCTGCGTTTACGGACATCCTCGCCCATCTCAGCCGTGACGATGGCGGTGTCGAGCGTGGATGTGGTCGTGTCTTCCGTCATTTCCGCCGGCAGCTCCGTGGCCATCCCGGCAAGGCCGGCGTCGCGCAGCACCCGGTTGACCTTGCGGATCTCGGCGTTGGCGGCCTTCAACTGCTCCTTCAACCTGGCGATCTCCTGCTGGCGGCGAGCGACCAGGTTTTCCTTTTCGATGGCGGAAGCGCTCTCGCGCGCGGCCTTATCTTCCAGGCGGATCACCATATGCTGCTGCTGCGTCAGTTTCTGTTCGGCATCCTTGGCGCGCTTTTGCAGCAAGCTGACGTCCTGGCGCAGCGTGTCCCGTTCGTCACGCAGCGCGTTGACGCGGAATTTCAGGCTCTCCGCCTCGGTCTCGCGCGCGGCCAGGTCTATTCTCAGCCCATCGGCCTGTTCACCGAGCTTGCTCAGCCGCGTCCGCATCGTCGCCAGTTCGCTCTCCTTGTTGGCAGCGGACTGCTCGGCAATATGCAGATTGGTCTTCAACTGGCTGATATAGTTCTCGTCCTTGCGCAGATGCGAGCGCTGGTCGGCCGCCTCGACATGCATCTCGCCGATCTGGGCCTGCAATTCGCCGATCTCGGCGGCAAGCCTGCCGGCATCGACGGCGAGGGCGTCGTGGCGAAGCTGGAACGACAAGGATTTCTCGCGCTCACGCAGAAGGTCCTGGGTGGTGCGGGCGTTTTCGGCGGCATAGAGCGCGCGCACCATGTCTTTCTGGGCGCGGACCTCCTGCGGGCTCAGCGGCATCGTCGCTTTCAGCCGGTTCTCGGTATACCAGACGATGCGGCGGTGAACGGCGGGCGAGACCAGAAAGACGAGGAAGGCCGCGGTCAGGAAGCCCAATCCGAACAAGAGAGCATATTCGATCACGGCGCGGCCATCGGTAAGAAGGTTGATACGAGGTCAGCCGCGATGATTAAGCACGCGTGACGCGCATGGCAAGGCCGCCGGTGGGGACGGCCGCCGATTCCAGCGGCTTTGCGGCCTCAGAAGGGGTTCCAGGTCGGCGCCTGGGTGATTTTGAGATAGCCGACATTGACGCCGAGGCGAGCACCGACGCCGGTGCGGATCGGCACGACCAGCACGTCGTTGTTCTTGAGCAGCGTCATGCCGAAGCCGGCGATCACATAGGCCGAGCCGCTGACGCCGCCGAAGCGGGCATAGATGCCGTTGACGGAGGGCAGGTCGTAGACCAGCATCATCACGCGTGAGCCCTGGCCGCCGTAATCGAGGCCGAGCGAGGGGCCCTGCCAGTAGAGATTATGTTCGCCGGCGTTCTTGGTGTTCAGCTGGCCTTCGCCATAGGTAAGGCCGGCGATGAAGGCGCCGCCGCCTTCCTGTCCGAGGATATAGCCGTTCGGCAGGCCGTATTTCTGGAAGGCACTCTCTACGACCTTGGCAAGTCCGCCGCTGGCAGAGCCGAAGAAGGAGTGGCCGGCGTCGACGATTTCCTGCATCGTGTACTGGCCGTTGTCCTGGGCGGCGGCCGGCCCGGCAGTCATCAGCGAGGAGAAGATGAGGGCCGAAAGTAACCTGCAGAAGCCGATGAATCGGTGCGGAAATCGAGGGCGCATGGTGTCATCCGTTCGTCGTTTGGCTGAGAGCGGGCAACCGCTCGCGGCGATTGGTGCATTTTGCGCCGATGATCTTAACAATCGGTTTACCAAATATGGTGTCATTATGGCACCGAGTACGATCGCAAACTTCGCGCAATTTTGATGAAGCATATTCCGGGCGCAATGAAATTGCCGCCCATCAGGAGACAATGATGTCCAAGAACCCCAATCTCACCCTGTCCGGCCCGGATCTGGCCGCGCTTCTTTGCAGCCGCGTTTGCCACGATGTCATCTCGCCGGTCGGCGCGATCAATAACGGGCTGGAGCTCCTGGATGAAGGCGGCGCCGATGCCGATGCGATGGACCTGATCCGCACCAGCGCGCTCAATGCTTCCGTCCGCCTGAAATTCGCACGTCTCGCCTTCGGCGCGTCGGGTTCCGTCGGCGCCTCGATCGACACCGGCGAGGCCGAGCGTGCTGCCAAGGATTTCGCCGTCGCCGAAAAGAAGACCGAGGTGATCTGGAACGGACCGCGCGCCATCGTCGCCAAGAACCGTGTCAAGCTGCTGCTCAACCTCTTCCTCGTTGCCTATTCCGCCATTCCGCGCGGCGGCGTGCTCGAGGTAACGCTCGAAAATCCCGAGTTCGATGCGAAGTTCAAGCTCACATCCAAAGGCAAACTGATGCGCCTGCCGCCGAAGTTCGTCGAGATATCGACCGGCACTATCGAGGAAGCGATCGATGCCCATTCGATCCAGCCCTATTACACCGTGCTTCTGGCACAGGAGTGCGGAATGACGCTTGATCACAGCGCCAGCGCCGACGAACTGGTGTTCACGGCAGTGACCGCGGCAGCCTGATTTCGGAGCGCGGACCTGCGTCGGCGCTCCGTCCGGTAACGATTCGTTAGCCTGATGGACCTATTCTCCAGGGTTGTAAGAGGCCTCTTGCTGCGACGAATGCGGGGGCAAAGGAGCGGCCATGCAAAGGTTCATGATCACCGATAATTCGGACATCGTCCGCAAGGTCGGCAAGCGCATTCTCTCCGAACTCGACTTTCTCGTCAGCGAGGCCTCCAACGCCGGCGAGGCGCTGCAGCGCTGCCAGGCGGAGCTGCCGGAATATCTGATCGTCGATTCAGGCATGGAAGGCGCCCTCGACCTCATCGCTGCCATCCGTGCCATGGAGGGCGGCAAAGAGGTCAAGATCTATTACTGCGTCGTCGAGGCGGATCTGAAGAAACTCATGGCAGGCAAACGGGCCGGTGCCACCGACTTCCTGCTGAAGCCGTTCGATCGCAAGATCCTGACCGCCGTTTTCGGAAATCGCGCGATCGCCGCCTGACGGGCAGATCTCTTTCCGCCGATATCGGCATCACTGGAGCATGATGCCGTGTGCAAGCGGTTTCGGCCGCCGCACGCTATTTCCTAGATCGAAAGAACAGAGGATTTCAGGCCGATTCGGCCTGAGGTGAGGGCGGATTCTTATTGCGCAGGCAGAAACGAAAAATCCCGCCGAAAAGGCGGGATATTCGTTTATCCGATAAGGGGATCGGAAAAAAATATCAGGCGGTTTCGGCGTATTCGGCACCATCCGGCTCGCGAAGAACGTAACCACGGCCCCAGACAGTCTCGATGTAGTTGGCGCCGCCCGCGGCGTTGGCAAGCTTCTTGCGAAGCTTGCAGATGAAGACGTCGATGATCTTCAGTTCCGGCTCGTCCATGCCGCCGTAGAGGTGGTTCAGGAACATTTCCTTGGTGAGGGTGGTGCCCTTGCGGAGCGAAAGCAGCTCCAGCATCTGATATTCCTTGCCCGTCAGGTGGACGCGCTGGCCGCCGACTTCGACAGTCTTGGCATCGAGGTTGACGATCAGCTCGCCGGTCATGATGACTGACTGGGCGTGGCCCTTGGAGCGGCGGACGATGGCGTGGATGCGTGCGACGAGCTCGTCCTTGTGGAACGGCGTGGTCATGTAGTCGTCAGCGCCGAAACCGAGGCCGCGAACCTTGTCTTCGATGCCGGCCATGCCCGACAGAATAAGGATGGGCGTCTTGACCTTGGACAGCCGGAGAGTGCGAAGCACTTCATATCCGGACATGTCGGGCAGGTTTAGATCGAGAAGGATGATATCATAATCATACAGCTTGCCCAGATCGACGCCTTCTTCACCGAGATCGGTGGTATAAACATTAAAACTCTCTGATTTCAGCATCAACTCGATGCTCTGCGCCGTCGCGCTGTCATCCTCAATTAGAAGTACCCGCATAATTATCCCCTTTACCGCCGCCGAAAGGTGGTCTGGCCCCCTACACGATACCGAACACGCTACGTGATTTGAAAGCTGCCACGAAATGGTTAACAAATTCTAATTCACTCTGGCAAGGAGTATCGAATTTATTAAACAATTTTTCCATTTCTCTGTTTTCCAATAGGAATCTCAAAAGGGCCCTCCTCAACTTTCACATTAAGAAATAGCGCTAAGTGATTCATCCGACTCGCCAATGAAAAGGTTCGAACTTCATGCTGCGAAATTTACCGACCCTTAAATCATCGGGCCTATCATTAACGATGCCCGTAAACGAAAGGTTACCAGCGGTAGGTATTTGTTAATATCGCGGGAAATTTTTTAGCAAACCGTGTCAAAGCGGCGCGCAGGGCGGTTTCAAGTTGAGCCGGGGTCTCGCATCACGGGAGTAATGCGTATGAAGTCGCGAGAAAGTCTCGTTCGCCTGAAGGAATTTCAGGTGAACGAAAAACGACGTCAGTTGCAGCAGTTGCAGATGATGATGTCCGAATTCGAACGGATGACGAAGGATCTGGAGAGCCAGATCGTCGTCGAGGAAAAGAAGTCCGGTATTTCCGACCCGAATCACTTTGCTTATCCGACCTTCGCCAAGGCCGCGCGTCAGCGGGCCGACAACCTGCAGGTTTCGATCAAGGAACTGAAGATGCAGGAAGAGACGTTGGAAATGGCGCTCGAGGAGATGCAAGCGGAATATGCAAGGGCCACAGCGCTGGAAGAGCGTGACGGCGGCGCCAGAGCAAGGGCGTAACAGAAACGGCTGGGTGCCGGCTTCGGCGCCCTGGGATCGCCACTGAGAAGCCATGTATAATGGGCGCGCTGTCCGTTATACATGGCTTTTGGTGTTTGCCTTATGGCGTCGCTCCCACCGGAAACGAGATTCGTCCCCCGCAGGGACGATTTATTTTATGCATGTCCTTGTCCCAAACCCGCTGTGCGCTTTTGGGCGACATGCATTAATTCACGACATCCTTCCATTCCGGATGGCGTTGCGCCTGCGCCTTGAAGAATGGGCAGAGCGGGATGATCTTCCAGCCGCCGGTCCGGGCTGCCTCCACGGCGTGGAGCGCCAGCGCCTGGCCGACACCTTTACCGCGCAGCGAATCGGGAACGCCCGTGTGATCGATGATGACCAGCTTAGGCGATGTGCGTGAATAGGTCATCTCCGCCTCGTGCCCTTCGACCTCGGCCGCATAGCGGCCGCCGGAGACGCCTTCCTCACTTCGAATGTCCATTGTCTTTCCTCATAACCGATATTGTCGTAGCGGACCGTGACATGGCGGCGCGGTCGTGCCAAGCCGTGGAGGCAATACAGGCAGGAGACAGAGTGTTCATGCAAAATGTCGGATCGATGAGAGGTTCAGGGCAATGAGTGCGCTTTCGATGGCTCGCCCCGTGCTTCTCGTGGCTGCGCCGTTCTTCCTGGCGCTCGGCCTCGTCTTGCCGCTGGTCCGTTTCGAGACGCTGTATTTCTTCGACGAAACGCCGTCGCTCATCGAAATCATCGTCTCGCTTTGGCAAGGCGGGGACGGGCTGCTGGCGGCAATCGTCGCCCTGGTTTCGATCCTGCTCCCGTTTCTGAAGATGATCGGCATCACCGTGGAGGCGATGGGGATCACCGCAGAAGCGACGGCCGCCGGGGGTGGGGCCGGCAGCCTGTTCTATCGTCGCGTCGTACCGCATCTGTCCAAGTGGTCGATGATGGATGTGCTGCTTGTCGCGATCGTCATTGCGGCGGCGAAGACGACGGGGCTGGCGGATGCCTTCACGCAGCCCGGCCTCTGGTGCTACGCGGCCTCGTCAATGATTTCGGGCCTTCTTCATTCCCTCATGGGAGATGCGTCCGGCCCGAAATAAATGTCGTCGATGCTGGGGTGTGATCAGTGACGATATTGCTGAATGCGCGTGGTGCGCAGGCCGGCAAGACCGTGGCTGTTGATCGACGACTGCCAGGACAGGAATTCTTCGACCGTGAGCGTGTAACGCTCGCAGGCCTCTTCCAAGCTCAACAAGCCACCGCGGACAGCCGCGACAACCTCTGCCTTCCGGCGAATCACCCAGCGCCGCGTATTGGGCGGCGGAAGATCCGCGATCGTCAGGGGGCTGCCATCGGGGCCGATGACATATTTTACTCGGGGACGTATCATTTCGGTCATTGGACTCTCTACACAACGCAAGACCACGAGCCCCACTCTAGCCTGCCACATTTAAAAATTGCCTAAACCCATCGTAAGACTTTGATAACAAATTTAGACGCCCGCCCTGGCCGATGATGGGGGCGGCTGCCTGCCGCCACGTCAATTTGTAGCGCCCTGCATGGGAGCCATGCGGAATAAATATTAGCTGATTTCCCGGGACGATTTTATCAGAGCTGCAACATAAGAATGAGCGCAAGACTTCGTCTCCGTTCTTCCCGCTGTATCAGTCCAGTTCGCGTTTTTGATGCTTCGTATCCTCGGGATGCGGGCAGAAACCGTCTTTGCTGATGCCCCGGCGCGAAGTTTTCGCCGCCGGCAGCAAGGCCGAGCCGAAGCTGGCCATTCGAGGATATGAAGTTGAAAAGACGTGAGCGCGCAGTCGGCGACTGCGCTGAGGATGCTGCATTTTCGCCTTCGCAGGCCGATGGCACTGGGGTTTCGGCCGACGACGGCAAGGAACGGCTCGACGCGATGGCGAAGGTTGCGGGCTTCGATTTCTATCTGGTCTCGGCTTTCCCGCGGGGCGATCGCACAGCTTTCACCGAAAACCGGTTGATCAGCAATTGGCCGCAAAGCCTTGTCGGCTTTTACGAGGCTGCCGATCTCTTCTATTGCAGCAGACTGGTGACCGCGATGAAGCGGACAATTGTGCCGATCTTCTGCGAGGAGGGGTCGTTTGCGGGCAGCGCCGCCAATCAGGAAAACCGCAAACCCAACGTGCTCTTTCAGATGCACGGGCTGAAGAATACCTTCGCCTTCACGCTGCACGACGCTGACCTGAAACAATACATCTTCGCCTTCTCAGGCGGCTGTCCTATGCCCACGCGAGAGCAGGCGATGGCGCTGCTCTACCGCTCCGTGGAGCTTCTGGACAAGGTTTCGCGTAGCAGCGGCGTGGAGGATGGTCCGTTGGAGACGCTCACCCGGCGCGAAATCGAATGCCTGCGACGCTGCCTGATTCCTTAAATCGGAATCGATTTAAGGGATTAGGCAGTAATTCAAAGTGCTACAGCGTCCTTTGCGCGTCTAAAAAGACGCGCGGCGCTGTAGTCGGCGGCCGGCAAGAGCAGCAACGAGATCGCGATCATTCTCGATCTCTCGTCGCATACGGTGGTGGGTTATCTGAAGAGCGCGATGCGCAAGCTCGATTCGGTCAGCCGCATGCAGGCGGTCGCCAGAGCATTCCGGTACCGGCTGCTCTGAGGCAGCCGGCCCTTTCTCACAAAGCTAAAGCTGGGAGGCCTGTCGCGCAAAGTGTGCATCGCTTTTTGTGCGACATGCGCAAAAACAAAGACTAAAGCGCGAGGAGCGAATCTGAAAGATCGCGACGCGCTTTAGAAGCCTTTTCCGCGGGTCAGCTCCGACACGACGGTTCCGAAAATGATGCGCATGTCCATCAAGATCGAAAAATTCCCGACGTAGTAGAGATCGCTGGCGATGCGGGCGCGCGCCTTGGCCGGACGATCGGTTGGACCGCGCAGGCCGCGCATCTGAGCAAGACCCGTCATGCCGGGGCGCATCGCATGGCGCTGATGGTATTCCGGTACGAGCTCTTCGTAGAGCACGCCGCCGGCGCGCATGCCGATTGCATGGCAACGCGGACCGACGACCGACATGTGGCCCAGCAGCACGTTCAGCAGCTGCGGCAACTCATCGACATTCGTGCGGCGCAGAATGGCGCCGACGCGAGTGACGCGCGGATCGTTCATCACCGTCTGGGCAACGCCGGAGACGTCGCAGAGGTCGGTGCGCATGGAACGGAACTTATAGACCTTGATGGCCTTGCAGTTCTTGCCCCAGCGGGTCTGCTTGAAGAGCACCGGCCCTGGGCTGTCGATCTTGATCAGCAGGGCGACGAACAGGAGGAAAGGGGCGAGGACGAGGAGGGCGCTCAACGACGATACGATGTCGAACGCCCGCTTCAGGACCAGATCCATCAACGGCGCCTGCGGCGCATCGCTATGGATAACAGGGGTCTGGATCTTCAGGCTCGGCTGCTGACGGCGGCTCGGCCGGAAGGACTCTGTCGAAATGCTGTTGTTTAATTCCGTGATGCTCAAGGATCGTACTCTGTTGTCTTCGAGGGGGCGCGGCGGCAATAGGCGATCAATGGTTAACCCTGTCACCAGGGCTGCACTTAGGTCTTGGTAACCCTACTAAAACGGAAAAATGCGACAATTGTGTAATGGTGTCCAGAGAAATATCGCATCGCAGCAAATCTTTCGCATTTGCGTTAAGTTGAGGCAAGCTCATGATATTTCGTTAATAATTGGAATTTCGTCAAGGTTTTTAGGACTTTGGCGAGGGTTCGCCGGGGCTGGCGACGCGCCGTTTCGGCACGTGACCCGGGTCTCTTGAGCGTATTTCTTAACGGAACACGAGGCGAAATTTTTCTGATGAAGATATCGATCATTCTGGAAGCCGTGTCAAAATGTGACAGAATCAAGGCGGGATTGGTGGAGGGACATCGTCTGGAAAAGATGCAGACGACGCGTTCACGGCCAGAATCAGTTGGTGAGACCCGATCGCGCGAATCACTCGACAGCTCGAAATGGACACGCTTCCAGACACGTAGGGGGAGGTTATTTGGCGGGCAAAGACAGCCCGCTCAGGGGGCGCTTGTCGGAGATCGCGGATTGTCGCGGCAGGCCTCAACGCGTGGCGGCGAGGCAGAGGATTGCGTCGCCTGTCGGTATTCAGTGATATCCGCGGGTGGTTACGCCGGTTCGAGGACGCGTTTCCTGCCACCCCAGGAGATGAAGTTCGGGTTGGCGAAGTCGAAATCGGCCGCCGTTCCTGTCTTGCCGTAGGTCAGCGGCGTTCCGTCCAGCGTCACAGTCGAACCGCCAGCGGCGCGCAGCACCGCATCGCCAGCCGCGGTGTCCCATTCCATCGTGCGGGTGAAACGCGGATAGACGTCGGCCTTGCCTTCGGCGAGCAGGCAGAACTTCAGAGAGGAACCGATATTGGTGCATTTGAAGATCGCGTGGTCGGCGAGGAAGCTCCCGGTCTCCGGGCTGTTGTGGCGAAGGCTTGCAAGCGCCAGCCTGTCGTCCGGCTGTTCGCGCACCGTGATTGCGCTCCGTGCGCCAACCGTGAAATCGTCCATGACGACGAGCCTTTCGGCGTGGCCGCGTTCTCCCGAGAAGGCAAGCCCCAGCGCCGGCGCATAGACGATGCCGGCCACCGGGGCGCCGTTCTCGATATAGGCGATGTTGACGGTGAATTCCTGTCGTCCGTCGACGAATTCACGGGTGCCGTCGAGAGGGTCGACCAGGAAGAAGCCTCGGCCGGCAATGTCGGGCACCTTGCCGGCGGCGACCGATTCTTCCGCCACGACGGGTATTTCAGGATAATCTCTGGCGAGATGAGCGAGGATAATGCGTTCGGCCTCCTCGTCGGCGACCGTGACCGGACTTGCATCCGCCTTCATGGCGACAGGGAAGCCTTCGCGCAAGACCGTGATGATGGCCTTGCCGGCTTCGAGCGCCGCCTTTTCAAATGTCCTCAGCATTGTCCTTTTGCCGTTCGCCACGCGGCGAGCACCCCGCTGTCGCTCGTCCGCAAACCATCCCTGTCACAACCAGATACGCAAGTTAATATGGTGTTCCCCGTCGTGCTCCGCATCCCTCAATACGCAGCCTGATGATGCTACCATAAGTTTTCAGCCTTGTCAGACGAAGATGCGGCATCGCTGGTGAAATGGCATTCGTCAAAGGGGCTGCCTTGGGGTCTGAATTTGCTCCATCTTCCAATTCTGTGGAATAGCTTACGCAGCAAGCAGTGCAGGAAATCGACGGCGATATCTCCGGATGGTTAACCCAGTGGCGGTTTCTGGCTAAAAATAGGCCCCGCTCTGCCGTTTTTCTGTGGATTTTGGTTCAAAATGCGCCAGTTAACCCTGTTTCCGCAAGAATCTGTCGGAGTAACCCCTTTTTGTCTTCACATTTTCGACGAAACCGCTATGCATTCGGCCTATGAGGTTCCCTGAAACGGGGAACCGAAGAACCAAAAAGAGATGCAGCATGTTTCGCTCGCATCCAGGGGAAAACGACATATGGAGTATTTCGTCCAGCAGCTCTTAAACGGGCTGACGCTCGGATCCATCTATGGCCTTGTGGCTATTGGCTATACGATGGTTTACGGCATTATCGGCATGATCAATTTCGCCCATGGCGACATCTTCATGCTCGGTGGCTTCGCCGCTCTTATCGTCTTCCTCGTCCTCACATCCATCTTCGCAGGTCTCCCGGTGGCCGTTCTGCTGCTGGTGATGCTTGTCGTTGCGATGCTGATGACGAGTTTGTGGAATTGGACGATCGAGCGCGTGGCATACCGGCCCCTGCGCGGGTCCTTCCGCCTGGCGCCGCTGATTACCGCGATCGGCATGTCGATCACGCTGTCCAACTTCATCCAGGTGACGCAGGGCCCACGCAACAAGCCGATCCCGCCGATGGTGAGCTCGGTCTACCAGTTCGGCAACATCTCGGTGTCGCTGAAGCAGATCATCATCATCGTGATCACCGCAGTGCTGCTGACGATCTTCTGGTACATCGTCAATCGTACGGCACTCGGCCGCGCCCAGCGCGCCACTGAGCAGGATCGCAAGATGGCAGCGCTGCTCGGCGTCAACGTCGATCAGACGATCTCCATCACTTTCGTTATGGGTGCGGCACTCGCAGCGGTCGCCGGCACGATGTACCTGATGTATTATGGCGTTGCCTCATTCAACGACGGCTTCACGCCCGGTGTGAAGGCCTTCACGGCAGCCGTTCTCGGCGGTATCGGTTCGTTGCCCGGCGCCGTCTTCGGCGGCCTCCTTATCGGCCTTATCGAGTCGCTGTGGTCGGCATACTTCACCATCGCCTACAAGGACGTCGCGACCTTTGCGATCCTGGCTTTCGTGTTGATCTTCAAGCCGACCGGCATCCTCGGGCGGCCGGAAGTCGAGAAGGTATAACGTCATGGCAAACATCGAAAATTCTGCAGGCAAGCCCGATGCCGGACTTGTCCGCAAAGGCCTTACCGAAGCTCTTTTCGCCGCCGTCCTGTCGTTCGGTATGTTCGTTCTCTATGTCGGCCTCAAGACCGACCAGAACATCAGCAACGAGTTGATCATTGTCCAGCGCTGGGGCCTGCTTGCGATCTTCGTCGCGGTCGCCGCCATCGGCCGCTTCGCCATGGTCGTTTTCATCAGGCCGAATATCGACCGCCGCAAGCTCAGCAAGGCGCGCGAGGGCGAGCTCGACATCTCGACAGAGAAGAGCTTCTTCCACCGGCATTTCCTGAAGATCGCGCTGATCGCGCTGCTGCTTTACCCCATGGTGATCGTGGCGATCAAAGGCCCTCAGGGCTCGCTGACATATGTCGACAATTTCGGCATTCAGATCCTGATCTATGTGATGCTCGCCTGGGGGCTGAACATCGTCGTCGGTCTCGCCGGCCTGCTCGACCTTGGCTATGTCGCCTTCTATGCCGTCGGCGCTTATTCCTACGCACTGCTTTCGAGCTATTTCGGTCTGTCCTTCTGGGTGCTGCTGCCGCTTTCCGGCATCTTCGCCGCACTCTGGGGCGTCATTCTCGGCTTTCCGGTGCTGCGCCTGCGCGGCGATTACCTTGCTATCGTGACGCTTGCCTTCGGTGAAATCATTCGTCTCGTCCTCATCAACTGGACTGAAGTGACGAAGGGCACCTTCGGTATCTCAAGTATCCCGAAGGCAACACTCTTCGGCATTCCCTTCGATGCGACGGCCGGCGGCTTTGCGAAGCTCTTTAACCTGCCGATCTCCTCGGCCTATTACAAGATCTTCCTGTTCTATTTGATCCTGGCGCTCTGCATGCTGACGGCCTATGTCACCATCCGGCTGCGGCGCATGCCGATCGGACGCGCCTGGGAAGCTTTGCGCGAAGATGAGATCGCCTGCCGTTCGCTCGGCATCAACACGGTGACGACCAAGCTCACCGCCTTTGCGACGGGCGCGATGTTTGCCGGTTTTGCCGGCTCGTTCTTCGCCGCCCGCCAGGGCTTCGTCTCGCCGGAATCCTTCGTCTTCCTGGAATCGGCCGTCATTCTCGCCATTGTTGTCCTTGGCGGCATGGGGTCGTTGACCGGCATCGCGATCGCCGCCATCGTCATGGTCGGCGGCACCGAGTTGCTGCGCGAGATGAGCTTCCTAAAACTCATCTTCGGACCAGATTTTACGCCGGAACTATACCGCATGTTGATCTTCGGCCTCGCTATGGTCGTCGTCATGCTGTTCAAGCCGCGCGGCTTCGTCGGCTCGCGTGAGCCGACAGCCTTCCTCAGAGAGCGCAAGGCGATATCCGGAAGCTTCATCAAGGAGGGCCATGGTTGATGAGCCCCGTAACGACGAATACGATGTCTGACGACACTCTTCTCAAGGTCGAACACCTGTCGATGAAGTTCGGCGGCCTGATGGCCATCAACGACTTCTCCTTCGAAGCCAAGCGTGGCGATATCACCGCGCTGATCGGGCCGAACGGCGCCGGCAAGACCACCGTCTTCAACTGCATCACCGGCTTCTACAAGCCGACGATGGGCATGATCACGTTCAACCAGAAGAGCGGCAAGCAATACCTGCTGGAGCGCCTGCCGGACTTTCGCATCACCAGGGAAGCCAAGGTCGCGCGTACCTTCCAGAACATCCGGCTGTTCTCCGGCCTGACCGTTCTCGAAAACCTGCTGGTTGCCCAGCACAACAAGCTGATGAAGGCATCGGGTTATACGATCCTCGGCCTTATCGGTGTCGGCCCCTATAGGCGGGAAGCGGCAGAGGCGATCGAGCTTGCCCGTTTCTGGCTTGAGAAGGCCGACCTGATCGACCGCGCCGACGACCCCGCCGGCGATCTGCCCTACGGCGCCCAGCGGCGTCTCGAAATCGCCCGCGCCATGTGCACCGGCCCGGAGCTGCTTTGCCTGGATGAACCGGCTGCCGGCCTCAACCCACGGGAATCGGCAACGCTCAACGCGCTGCTGAAGAGCATTCGCGCCGAAACCGGGACGTCGATCCTGCTGATCGAGCACGACATGTCTGTGGTCATGGAAATCTCCGACCACGTCGTCGTCCTCGAATATGGTCAGAAGATTTCCGATGGCACACCGGATCACGTGAAGAACGATCCGCGGGTCATCGCGGCCTATCTCGGTGTCGAGGATGAAGAAGTGGAAGAGGTGATCGCAGCCGTCGAGCAGCTCGAAGGAGGCGCAAACTGATGGGCGATGAAGTAATGACGGGTCAACCGCTCCTTCAGGTGAATGGCGTCGAAACCTATTACGGCAATATCCGGGCGCTGGCTGGGGTCGATGTCCACGTCAACAAGGGCGAGATCGTCAGCCTGATCGGCGCCAACGGCGCCGGCAAGTCGACACTGATGATGACGATCTGCGGCAGCCCGCAGGCCCGCACCGGTTCGGTGGTCTTTGAGGGCCGCGACATCACCCGCATGCCGACGCATGAAATCGCCCGTCTGCGCATTGCACAGTCGCCGGAAGGCCGCCGCATCTTCCCGCGTATGACGGTTCTGGAAAATCTTCAGATGGGCGCTGGCCTCGACAATCTGAAACACTTCGCCGAAGACGTCGAGAAGATCTTCACGCTCTTCCCGCGTCTCAAGGAACGTCACGCCCAGCGGGGTGGAACACTTTCGGGCGGCGAGCAGCAGATGCTGTCGATCGGCCGCGCGCTGATGGCGCGCCCGAAGCTGCTTCTTCTCGACGAACCCTCGCTCGGTCTTGCGCCGCTGATCGTCAAGGGCATCTTCGAGGCGATCAGGAAGCTCAACGAGGCGGAGGGGCTGACCGTTTTCCTCGTCGAGCAGAACGCGTTCGCCGCCCTCAGGCTTTCTCACCGCGCCTACGTGATGGTGAACGGCAAGGTGACGATGAGCGGTTCCGGCAAGGAGCTTCTTGCCAATCCCGAGGTCCGCGCCGCCTATCTCGAAGGCGGAAGACACTAGGTCGAAAGGAGAGTTTGACATGCAGGGACTTTTCTTCGAAGCGGATGCCGGCCCCCTTGTGGCAATCCGTGTCATCGTCTTGCTCTTAGGCTTCTGGACGGCCTGGCGCGCCGGCAAAGCGGTTGCCGAGGGCTGGAGCGATTATCCGCTGGTCATCGTCTATACATTTCTGCTCGCCTGGGCGATGCAGTTCCTGCATCATGCCCTGTTCAATGGGCCGATGCTCAACGCCTTCTACTATATCCTCGACTTCGTGACGCTGCTGGTGTTCTCGACGGCCGGCTTCCGCTACCGCCGCACCAATCAGATGGTTAACAACTATTACTGGCTGTACGAGAAAACTTCCGCGTTTTCGTGGAAGGACAAACATTGACAGTCCGTTGAAACTAGGCATGAATTGCCTTCCGAGTGGAACAGCTTTCCTGGCGCAGTCAATGGTGGGTAGTGCGCTGGGCCTTGGACCGGAACCCGCCCAAAAATTGGGAGTAATAATATGAAGAAGTCTCTTCTGTCGGCAGTGGCTCTGACGGCGATGGTCGCCTTCAGCGGCAACGCGTGGGCCGACGTTCTCATCGCTGTCGCTGGTCCGCTGACTGGCCCGAACGCCGCGTTCGGCGCTCAGCTCCAGAAGGGTGCTGAACAGGCAGCCGCCGACATCAACGCGGCTGGCGGCATCAACGGCGAGCAGATCAAGATCGAGCTCGGCGACGACGTCTCCGACCCGAAGCAGGGCATTTCGGTCGCCAACAAGTTCGCTGCTGACGGCGTCAAGTTTGTCATCGGCCACTTCAACTCGGGCGTTTCGATCCCGGCTTCGGAAGTCTATGCCGAAAACGGCATCCTCGAAATCACCCCGGCCGCGACGAACCCGACCTTCACGGAGCGGGGCCTCTGGAACACGTTCCGCACCTGCGGCCGTGACGACCAGCAGGGTGCCATCGCCGGCAAATATCTTGCCGATCACTTCAAGGACGCCAAGATCGCTGTCGTTCACGACAAGACCCCCTACGGTCAGGGCCTTGCCGACGAAACCAAGAAGGCTATGAATGCCGCTGGCGTCACGGAGGTCATATACGAAGGCATCAACGTCGGCGACAAGGACTTCTCGGCCCTCATCGCCAAGATGAAGGAAGCCGGCGTCTCGATCATCTATTGGGGTGGTCTGCACACCGAAGCCGGTCTCATCATCCGCCAGGCGGCCGACCAGGGCCTGAAGGCGACGCTGGTTTCGGGCGATGGTATCGTTTCGAACGAACTGGCCTCGATCGCTGGTGACGCCGTCGCCGGTACGCTGAACACCTTCGGCCCCGATCCGACGGCGAACCCTGCGAACAAGGAACTCGTCGAAAAGTTCAAGGCCGCTGGTTTCAATCCGGAAGCCTACACGCTCTATTCCTACGCTGCGATGCAGACGATCGCTGGGGCCGCCAAGGCTGCCGGTTCGCTGGATCCTGAGGCCGTTGCCAAGGCCATGAAGGAAAAGGGCCCGTTCCCGACCGTTCTCGGCGACATTTCGTTCGACGAAAAGGGCGACCCGAAGATTCCTGGCTACATCATGTATGAATGGAAGAAGGGTCCGGACGGCAAGTACAGCTACTTCCCGCAGAGCATGTAAGCCTCGCTTCCCTTTACGGGACATGATTATCGAAGCCCGGTTCCGACCGGGCTTCTTTCTTTTGGCGGGTGTTTCAATTCCGGCCTGGCTACCGTACCGCAATCGCTCATCGATCGATCCCACGAAGACGGCACGTTACGGCGCCCGACTTCGGCACCGGAAAACGGCACGATCCGTGTGGGGCGGGGCTTGACGTCTACGAGGCGGAACCTGATGTACGCTGGGACGGATGGAGACCGTCATGGTGCCGCCGCATCTCGGCAGCGCCACGGAAGAGATGCGGATGGCCATGGGCATGAAGGTGGTCGAGAACGTGACGGCGTTTTTCGAGGGCAGGGATGTGCCAGATCGGGTGGCTTAGCCAGCCTCCATCACCTCTTACATCTCGTACAGCACGTGCGTGGCCTTCACGGCAGCCGAGGCGCGGTTCTCGACGCCGAGCTTCACGTAAATCTGTTCGAGGTGTTTGTTCACCGTCCGCGCCGACAGTCCCAATATTTCGCCGATGTCGCGGTTGGCCTTGCCCTTGGCGATCCAGAGCAGCACTTCGGATTCGCGCTGGGTGAGCGAGAAGCGCTGGCGCAGCACCTCGTCGTCGCTGCGCTGACTGGCGGCGGTGAGGCGGAAGAGATATTCGTCAGGGCCGATTGCGCCGAGGAAGGCGAGCTGCAACGCTGCCTGGCCGGCATGGGCGATCGAGATGATGCCGTCGCGCACCGCGGCGACGCGGTCGCGCATCCAGCCGGCGATATGGCGGACGACGATTTCCATGCCGTCGTCGCTGCCCATGGCGGCATTGACCAGCCGTGTCGCTTGCGGGGTTGACCAGTGGATGGCGCCGTCGCCCTTGACTGCCAGCAGATGGCGGCCGGCTGCGTCCAGGGCGATGCGGGCGCTCTGGGCCGAGCGAGCGTTGCGCAGATGGACGCGGATGCGGGCGCGCAGTTCATCGATGTTGATCGGTTTGCTGAGATAATCGACGCCGCCGGATTCCAGCGCGTGCACGACATGCTCGGTCTCGGTCAGGCCGGTCATGAAGACGACAGGCACCTGCGCTACCGCGGCATTCGCCTTCAGCCGGCGGCAGGTCTCGAAGCCATCCATACCCGGCATCACCGCGTCGAGCAGGATAAGATCGGGCGTGATGCGCTCGACGATACCAAGTGCCGCCGTGCCCGATGTGGCGATCAGCACGGAGAAGCCGGATTGTTCGAGCGCGTCGGTCATGAAGCCGAGGGCTTCGGCGGAGTCGTCGACGAGCAGAACGATGTCGCGGGGGAGGGCCGGCTCAGCCAATGGATTCCACCTTTTCGTCGAAGTCGTGCAGGAAGGTCATGAAGCCGGCGAGATCGAAGGCGGCGACATAGGCGCGAAGTTCCTCCGTGAATGGCTGATTTACCTCCACCTTGGCAAGGTCCGAAAGCTTGGCTTCGATGCCTCTGATATAGCCGATCTCGCCGAGCCGCAGCAATTCCTGCACATGGGCAGCACCTGGGCTCAGCACCGGCGCTTCGATCTTGACAGGAACGGCTGGCGCGGCATCGGCATAGATCCATGTCAGGCCAAGATGCAAGGCGAGCTTGTCGCGCAGCTGGCGGATGTCGACCGGCTTGCCGATCGCATCATTGTGGCTGTCGTCACTGTCGCTGAGAACGGCCGCATCACCGATATTGGCCGACAGCATCAGCACCGGCGCCGTCTGGCCGGCCTCGCGCAGACGCGAGACGAGCTGCCAGCCGTTCATGCCGGGCATCAGAATATCGACGAGGAAAAGGTCCGGCATGATGCCCTCGATCAGCGTCAGGCATTCGCCGCCGCCTGCCGCCGTCAGCACGATGAAATCGAGTGGCGCCAGGATCTCGCGCATCATCTCGCGGTGGTCCTCGTTATCGTCGACGACGACGACCGTGCGGCGCGGGCCGTCATAACCGACAATGCGCTTCTCCTGCGGTGCGGCGGCCACGGCGCGCATGACGGCGGACAGCATCAGCCGGACGCGGAAGGTCGAGCCTTCGTCCTTCACGCTTGCAACCGAGATCTCGCCGCCGAGCGTATTGGTCAAAAGCCGGGTGATGGTGAGGCCGAGGCCGAGTCCCGGCATCGGCCGCACGCTTTCGGCCTCACCGCGCTGGAAGGGTTCGTAGATACGGGGCAGGTCTTTCTCCGTGATGCCTCGGCCGGTATCGGCAACGGTGAAGGTCGCGACCTGGCTGCGATAGCCGACGTCGAAGGTGACGCTGCCTTCGTCGGTGAACTTGATGGCATTGGAGAGCAGGTTGACCAGGATCTGGCGCAGGCGCTTTTCGTCGGTGCGGACGAATTGCGGCACGGCCGGCGCGCGCTCATGGATGAAGGCAAGCCCCTTTGCCTGCGCCTGCGGGCGGAACATATCGACGATCTGGTCGAGGAAATCCTGGATGTTGATCTCGTTGGAATAGACCTGCAGGCGGCCGGCCTCGATCTTGGAAATATCGAGCAGGCCGTCGATCAGCCCGGAGAGGTGTTCGGCGCTGCGGCGGATGACCTTGATCGAGGATTGGCGCGGCGCCGGGATGGTCTCGTCGCGTTCGAGGATCTGGGCGTAGCCGAGTACGGCGTTCAGCGGCGTGCGTAATTCATGGCTGAGCCCGACGACGTAGCGGCTCTTGGCGCGGTTGGCGGCCTCGGCGGTTTCCTTGGCGTTCTGCAAGGCGGCGTCGGTTTTCTTGTGGGCGGCGATTTCCTTGAGCAGCAGCGTGTTCTGGCGTGAGGATTCCTCCTCGGCAACGACGCGGCTGTCATGGGCGAGTACATAGAACCAGCAGACGACGCCTGAGATCACTGAGAAGACGAAGAAGACGATGAGGATGGTGCGATTGACGACCTCACCCGTCTCGGGCGAGGCGGAGGCGACCTGATGGGCAATCATCGCCAGGATTGCTCCGATGGCGGTCAATGCCAAAACGACGGCGATGCCGTAGCGGCCAAGGCGCGTCGTCAGCTTCCCCAGAATGGCTTCCGGCAGCAGCGCCTTGGCGACGGTGCCGACCTGCGCGTTGAAACGGGCGGCCGGCTTGCACATGTCGTGGCAGCGGCTGTCGAGCGAGCAGCAGAGCGAGCAGATCGGCGCGGCATAGGCCGGGCACCAGGCCATGTCCTCCGGCTCGAAGGGATGCTCGCAGACCGAGCAGGTGATGTTCGTCAGGTTTTTCCAGCTCTGGCGCGGCTTGCGGGCGAGATAGAATTTGCCTTTCGTTGCCCAGGCGATGACAGGCGAGGCGACCAGCGCGATGACGAGGGTGATATAGGGCGCGAGCGAGGCGGCGATCTCGCCGAAGGCGCCGAAATGAGCGATCAGCGACACCGTCGCCGACAGCGTCATGGCGCCAAGGCCGACCGGGTTGATGTCGTAGAGGTGGGCGCGCTTGAACTCGATGCCGGGGGGAGCCAGCCCGAGCGGCTTGTTGATGAAGAGATCGGCGGAGATCGTGCAGAGCCAGGCCATGGCGATGATCGAGAAGATGCCGAGCGTCTCCTCCAGCAGCCGGTAGATGCCGAGTTCCATCAAAAGCAGGGCGATTGCGACGTTGAACACCAGCCAGATGACGCGGCCGGGATGGCTGTGGGTCAGCCGCGAGAAGAAGTTCGACCAGGCGAGCGAACCGGCATAGGCGTTCATCACATTGATCTTCAGCTGCGAGACGACGACGAAGGCGGCCATCAACAGCAGCGCGCCATTATGCCAGGGGACCATGTAGCCGAAGGCGGTCAGATACATCTGCGCCGGGTCGGCGGCGCGATCGAGGGGGACGCCCGAGGTGAAGGTCAGTACGACCAGGAAGGAGCCGGCAAGCAGCTTCGGCGCGCCGATGATGACCCAGCCGGGCCCGGCGAGAAAGATCGCCAGGCGGTGGCGCCATTTGCGCTGCGGGTCCGGCGGCAGGAAGCGCAGGAAGTCGGCCTGTTCGCCGATCTGCGACATCAGCGCCAGGATGACGGCGGAGGCCGCGCCGAACTCCACCAGATCGAATTCGGCGATGGTGCCGGGCGGACCGGAGGCATGGCGGATGCCGGCAAAGGCGCGCCAGAGATCGAATTTTTCCCAGTCCAACAGGGCGATGAAGATGAAGGGAAGGATATTCAGCACGATCCAGAAGGGCTGGGTCATCAGCTGGAACTTGCTGATCAGCCGCACGCCGTGCGTCACCAGCGGGATCACCATGAGGGCGCTGATGATGTAGCCGATCCAGAGTGGGATGCCGAGGGTGAGCTCCAGCGCCCCGGACATGATCGATGCCTCGATCGCAAACAGCATGAAGGTGAAGCTCGCATAGATCAGCGAGGTGATGGTCGAGCCGATATAGCCGAAGCCCGCGCCGCGCGTCAGCAGATCGATGTCGACGCCGTGGCGGATGGCGTAGCGGCTGATCGGCAGGCCGATCGCCAGCATGGCGGCCGAGGCGACGATGATGGCGTAAAAGGCGTTGGTGGTGCCGTAGGAGAGGGTGATTGCGCCGCCGATCGCCTCCAGCGCCAGGAAGGAGATTGCGCCGATCGCTGTCTGCGAGATGCGCTGCGAGGAGAAATGGCGGGCGCTTTTGGCAGTGAAGCGCAGCGCGTAATCTTCCAGCGTCTGGTTGGCGACCCAGCGATTATATTCGCGTCTCACCGGAATGATGCGTTGGCGCGCTGCCATGTCTTCCTTTCCGGCATTCCGGTTGGGCTCATTGTCTCTCCGGCAGTTTTGGCGGGATGGTTGGGAAAGGCAAGAGGCGGGCACCGGCTGGTTCACAGAATGGCAATATTTTTGCAATTGATCTGTCACATGAGAGCTCTAACTCTCCCGGCGTTCCTTCAACCATTTCGGGTATCACCATGTCTGTTTTAAGCCTTTGCCGCCTGAGCGCTGCCCTCGTCTGCCTTCTTTCCATCGTGCCATCGCTTGCCAGCGCCGAGCAGTCCGCGGCGGCGAAAGCGCCTTATGCGGAGGCCGGAAACACCAACAAGCGCGGTGACGCCTGCTTCTCGACGGCGGACACCAACGCCGCCGTTCATCTTCTCTCCGGCTTCCTGGAAATCTGGACCCCGCGCACGCCTTTCGTCGATGCGGGCGTCGAAGCCCCGGTCAAGGACAATTGCCCGGCGGTCGCCAAGACGGATTGGGATGGTATTCCCGCGAGCAAGACCGACGGCCATATCGTCAGCCAGGCCGTCCATGACGCCAACATCGCCTATGTCGTCAATGCGACGCGGGCGCGGACGGCCGATCAGGCCGTCGCCGCCTATCTCGACGATCGGCGCGGCAAGAATGCCAGCATCGTCGATGGCCTCGGTCCGCTGACGGATGCCTGGAAGGCCGGCTCGAAGCAGACCACCACGATCACCGAGGTGGCGGCCGATGCGACAACGGTCAAATATGACGACAAGGGCAACAATCGCGGTGCCGGCAGCAAGCCGGACACGGAAAACAAGACCGATGCCAACCCCGACATGGGCCTTGCAATCGACTTCATCATTGCCGCAAGCGGTGACGGCTCGACGGAGCCTGCCAAGCGCTATTTCAAATATGGCCGTCCCTACCGCTGGAGCCAGGACGTATCGGTCGTCCCGACGCTGGAGCCCGCCAAGAGCGGTAAGCCGGTCGAAGACGGCGGTTTCCCCAGCGGGCATACGGCGGAAGCCTGGCGGGATGCACTCGCCATGGCCTATCTCGTGCCGCAACGCTTTCAGGAAATGGTCACGCGCGCCAGCGAACTGGGTGAAGACCGCATCCTCGCCGGCATGCATTCTCCTCTCGACGTGATGGGCGGCCGGATGCTCGGCACCGCCACGGTCGTCTATAATCTGAACAAGGCCGACAATGCGGCGCTGAAGAGCGATGCTTACGCCCAAGCGCAGGCATGGCTCGTCGCCAAATCAGGCGTTGCGGATGCGGGCGCGCTCGAGGTTGCCGCCCATGCGGCACCGCTGGCCGCAGACCGTTTTGCCGATCATGACGCCAATCGCGCTTACGTGCTGCAGCGCCTGAGCTACGGCCTGCCGACGATCCATGCGACCGATCAGCCGGCGCGCGTGCCGCAGGGCGCCGAAGCGCTTCTCGAAACGCGTCTGCCCTATCTGGACGGCGAGCAGCGCCGCGACGTGCTGAAGACGACGGAGATCGCCTCCGGCTACCCGCTGCTCGACGATGCGGAAGGTTACGGCCGTCTCAACCTTTTTGCCGCCGCCGACGGTTACGGCGCGTTCGAACAGGACGTGACCGTGACGATGGACGCGGCAAAGGGCGGTTTCAATGCGATCGATACCTGGCGGAACGACATCACCGGCAAGGGCAGGCTGGTCAAGCGCGGCGAAGGCATCCTCGGGCTTTCGGGCGCCAACAGCTATGCCGGCGGCGCAGTGATCGAGGAGGGCGCACTGGTGGCCCTATCGCCCTCGGCCTTTGGTACCGGTGACCTGACGGTTGGCCGCGGTTCGCTCGTTCTTGCGGAGGACAAGCCCGTGACCGTCGGCGGCGACTATCAGCAGCTTGCCACGGCTGTGATGAAGCAGAGGCTCGGCGCGAACGGCGAGGGTACGCTGATCGTCCATGGTAAGGCGGTGCTGGCCGGCGAGCTCGATGTAACGCTTGCCGACGGTTTTGTCCCGACGCCCGGAACGAAGATCGAAATCCTCAAGGCGGGTGCCGTGACCGGCACCTTCGGCAAGGTCACCGTCTCCGGCCACAAGGCGAGCCTCTCCTATGGCCCGACATCCGTCACCTTGGCGATCGACGGATAATTTCCGGTATCGAGATAGGGCATCCCTGCTGTGGGGATGCCCTTCCTTCTCTGGCCTGCCTCTTTGACCCCCGCACCTACGTCATTTTGCGTATGTGTTTTTGCGCTGCAGCACCCGATAGTCCCTTAAGCAACAGTTAATCTCCGTTTCCGGCCTGTTGCGGA
>NZ_VSZV01000337.1:0-70648 GCF_008919455.1 Rhizobium sp. PEPV16 | reverse complement strand
CTTGGCGGGGTCGCAACGATTCCATGGCGAGCGCAGAGTGCCGAAGAGACGCTGCGCGGCAAGCAATTGACGCCCGAACTCGCCCTTGAAGCTGGTCGGGTCGCATTCAAGGATGCGCGCCCGGGCCAGCATAACGCCTTCAAGTCCGATTTGGGAGCCCGGGTTGTTGCCGATGCCTTGATGATTGCCGCGGAAAGGAGACCGTGATGCCGTCACAAACCTTCTCGGAAATCGCCCGCGTCGACGCCAGGGATAAGGTACAGGGCCGCACGAAGTACGCAGCCGATATCCGGCTGCCGGGTATGCTGCATGCGATGCTGGTCCCTGCCACCATCGCGAAAGGCAAGGTCACAAAAGTTGACGTCACCGCCGCGACCAAAATCCCCGGTGTCGTTCATGTCCTGTCCATCGGCGATTTTCCCTCACTTCGTCCACAAATATCGTTTCGCGGGCAGCCCATCGCACTGGTCGTCGCTGAGACGATCGAGGCCGCGATCGAGGGTGCTGAAGCCGTGTCTGCTGACTACGAAGCGGCGCCATTTCTGCCCTTGATGACCAGTCCCGGCGCACAACGCGTCCCGGCAGAAGGCTTTAATACAGGCGACGTCGACAAAGCGTTTGAAAATGCAGGCGTAATCGTCGAGGGCTCTTTCGAGACGCCAACCCAGCACCATAACCCCATGGAATTGTTCGGGACGGTCGCGGAATGGTCTAACGGGCGACTGACGGTCCATGAGGGCTGCCAGAATATTGAAGCGGCGAAGGGCGCACTCGTTAAAGCGCTAGGCCTTACTCCGGGCCAGGTTGCGGTCAAATCCGAACATGTCGGAGGAGGGTTCGGGCAGAAGTCTCCTCCCAAGCTTCAATCCGCGTTGGTTGCCCAGGCTGCCAGGCTCACAGGGCGGCCGGTTAAGCTGGTCACGCCTCGTGGGCAGCTGTTCCATATCGCCAATTACCGGCCGCGCAGTGTTCACAATATCCGTCTCGCCGCCGACGCGCAGGGGCGCTTGGACGCCATCCTCTATGATGTGGTGCAAGAAAATATCCCTGACGGCGGATTCCGCTCAAGCGGTTATCATGAGGATATCGCGCGTCTTTATGCCATCGAAAATTTTCGAGCGACGGCCGGCGATATCCATATCGACCGCCAGATGCCGCGACACACCCGCGGGACGCATCCGTTCCCTGCCGGGTTTGCGCTGGAAAGCCTGATCGACGAGATGGCTTACAAGCTCGGCAAAGATCCGGTTCAACTTCGTCTCGATCATGAAGCAAAGAAGGACATCATCGCTGGGCAGTCGCTGTCGCCGCATTTCCTGAATGACTGCCTGCGGGAAGGTGCAAGGCGCTTCGGCTGGAGCCGGCGAACACCTGAACCGGGATCGATGCGACTGGATGACGGCACGATGGTCGGATACGGTGTCGCATGCGGGATTTTTGGGGCGTCGGGGTCAGCTGCCGAGACGACACTGCGGGTACGTGCGGACGGCACGACACGGGTGATTTCGTCCGGGCATGAAATGGGCCAGGGTATCCGGACTGCGGTCGCAAACACGATCATCCAAGGGCTCGACATCAACCCCGATCGTCTAGAGATTTTGCTTGGGGATACGACTGTCGGTCCGCAGATGATGACTGTTGGTGAGCGGGGCACGGCCAGCATCATCCCTGTCACGGCGAAGGCTGTCAGGGCGTTGCGCGCCCGCTTTGATGAGCTTGCGGGACCGAACCCGCCGGCGGGCAATTTGCATGAGCAACTGGCGCGCCTGAAACGCCCTCAGATCGAAGTGGTGGTTTCGGAGCTCGCGCCCGGGCAGGACGCCTCCGCTCTTGAAGCCTTTCGAACCGGGGGTCGTGCCGGTGCAGGCCCTGAATACCCAGGTTTCACATCAATGAGTTACATCGCCCAGTTCGTCGAAATTCATATCCAACCCAGAACGGGCCGCATCCGCATGCCGCGGGTGGTCAGCATTGCCGATATCGGCCGGGTCGTCAGTCCGGTGACCGCTCGCGGGCAGATGTATGGCGGCGTTGTCTGGGGGCTCAGCACGGCGCTTCGAGAGGAGACTGACGTCGATCCGCGTTTTGCCGGCTACCTCAATGCTGATCTCGCCGACTACCTCATGGCGGTCAATGCCGACATCGGTGACGTCGACGTTGGCTTCATCGACAAACCGGACACGATGGTCAATTCGGTCGGCGTCAAGGGCATGGGCGAACTCGTCATGCTTGGCACCGCTCCTGCGATCGCCAATGCGATTTATCACGCGACGGGCAAACGCGTCAGAAAGCTGCCGATCCGCATCGAAGATGTCCTTTGAAGAAAGTCGGCCGCTAAGCGCTGCGTCATGCGGGTCCAAATGACTATTTTGTATTGGTCGACGGATCTCCTCTGTCGTTGTGGCGCTCCCATTTAGAACTTGTCCCATGGCGGCATGCGCCGGCGGATCCGTCAATGATCGAAGCAGGCACCCGCATGCTCCGGGGCATTGGTCATGATCTGCGCACGGCGCTGACGCGGCTGAAACTGCGCGTGGAACGGATGGGGGAAAGCGGTCAGAAGGACGCCTGCTCTCCGATATGGATCGGATTGAGAGCCTGCTCGTCGAGAGCCTGAATTATCTTCGAAACGACTATGCGACAGAGACAGTCGAGCTTGTCGACGTCGCAAGCATTTTGCAAACGGTCTGCAGCGAATTCGCCGTATCGGTCACGTCGTCCGATACACCGAGCCAAAGAGGCTTCTTGCCAGATGCCGGCCACTTTCCATTGCACGCGCGGTCACCAATCTTTACAACACCGCTGTTGAGTTCGCAGCCCTGGTCCCATAGTGATCCGGGCAAGCGAAAGGGAGGCGTTCGATCCCGAGGCGGCCATTTCAGATCCTTTTGGGACATGTGAGAAAATGGGTTTGGCCGAACCGCTGTGAAACTTTGATACACTTTTTTCGATGCGAACCGCGCTCTCTTCTGTAAAAATAGCTCAAGAGGTTATGCAGATGCAGAATTCATCGCATGTCGTGGTTGTCGACGATCACAGCGATATCCGGGATCTGGTTCGACAGTATCTCGAGCAGCAAGGCTACAAGGTGAGCGTGGCAGAAAGCGGCGCGGCCCTTCGACGCCTGCTCGATCGCGAGCGCCAGGTGGTGGACCTGATCATTCTCGATGTCATGATGCCGGGCGAGGACGGATTGAGCGTGTGCCGTCAGGTGCGTGCCGCGACCGACATCCCGATCATTTTCCTGACCGCATTGGTCGAAGATACCGATCGTATCATCGGACTGGAACTTGGCGCTGACGACTACGTCGTGAAACCATTCAACCCCCGCGAACTCCTGGCTCGCATCAGAGCGGTGCTTCGGCGTGCGAGCAATCCGCTGACACAGCAGCGCATGACACAGCAGCAACGGGCCGTCCGCATCGGCCAGTGGCGCGTCAACATGGGACGTCAGGAAATTTCCGGTAGCGACGGCGTTGGAATACCCTTGAGCACTGCCGAATTCCGTCTGCTGAAAGTCTTCATCGAAAGGCCCGGCCTGATCCTGAGCCGCGAACAGCTGCTTGATCTCACCGTCGGCAGGACGGCCGACATCTTCGATCGCAGCATCGACAATCAGGTGAGCCGGCTTCGCAAGAAAATCGAAGAGAACCCTAAAAATCCATCGATCATCAAAACGCATTGGGGTGGCGGCTACAGCCTGGCCGCTGAGGTAGCCTTCGAATGAACCACCTCTGGAACAGAAGCCTGGCGACGCAACTTATCGCGTTTACGCTTGCGGCTTTGATCATTTCCCAGGCGCTGACGTTTCTAATCTCCTGGAAGGAGCATTCCAAAGCTCTCGACGCTGCAGCCAAGAGCGAATTCCTCAGTCGAGCGCGCACGCTGACCCGACTGGTGGAAACCGTACCGCCCGAATATCAAAAGCAGGCTCTGCTTGCGAGCGAGACGAGGGACTCGCGTTTTTGGGTGACCGATCGTGAAGCGGAAGACCCCGCCGCCTGGCGCCTGACGGCTGCCGCCGAATTTTCCCGGCCTCTGGAGAATTTCGTGGACCTCGTCAGGATCTTTCAAGACGGCTCAGCCAGGACGCAGATCCCTGATGCGAAGAGGGTCGCAGCGTCAAACGCCGGCGAGGGGTGGCGCGTCCCAATGCAGAGCCTCTGGGCGCTCCCGCAGCCGATCAAATATGTCTATTTCGACGGCTCGCGGGGCTATGGCCTTGTCATCAAGGTCGATCACAGGACATGGCTGAACGCAGCCTTCTATATGCGACAGACTGGAGGCTGGTGGACCTCCACCTCGCTCGCCTCGCTCAGCCTGACGGCACTCATCCTGGCTCTGCTCGGCGTGTTCTTCGCCAGCCGCATATCGAGGCCGTTGCGATATCTTGCGACCTCGGCCGAAGCCTTGGGGCGGGGAGAAAACCTGCCGCCGCTTTCGGAAGAAGGACCGGAAGAGGTCCGGCGCACCGCCGAAGCCTTCAACAAGATGCAAGGCCGGCTGCACCGTTTCCTTGAAGACAGAACGAAGATGCTGGCCGCGATCGGTCACGATCTGCGAACGCCCCTGACGACCTTGAGACTGAGGACGGAGTTCGTGCAGGATCAGGAGATCCAGCGAAAAATGCTGTCGACGATCGATGAACTTCAGGGCATGACCGAGGCCGCGATTTCTTTTGCGCGTGGCGAATCGACGGAAGAGGAAACGCGCGACATCGATCTGGAAGCGCTGGTTGGAAGCATCTGTGATGACCAGTCCGATCTTGGCAAGCCTGTCAGTTTTGTCGAAGGCGTGAAAATGACCTATCGCTGCCGACCAGATGGTCTCAGACGCGCGGTGCGAAATCTCGTTGAAAACGCGGTGCGCTATGGCGGAGAGGCACGGGTCTTCATCCGGCACACGGCTGCCACCATCGACATCGTCGTCGAAGACCGTGGCCCAGGCATTCCCGACCTTATGAAGGAAAAGGTGTTCACGCCGTTTTTCCGGCTCGAGGCTTCGCGCAACCGCGATACCGGAGGGATTGGACTTGGACTGTCGATTGCGCGTGCTGCAGCAAGGCAGCATGGCGGTGACATTTCCTTCCTAACAGGAGACGGTGGTATGCAGGCCGTTCTTTCTCTGCCACGCGATGGCCGTGTGGAAACGCCTGCTGTCCCCAAGGGGCGCGACTGGAAATCCCTGCGCGGGTCGATTGGGCTCCGTGCCCCGAACCTTGCCGAGAAGCCGACAAAGCCGCGGACGCAACATTAAATTCCGGTGCCGTTGCGCCCCCAGCGCCTTATCCTCGGCATCCGGCAGCCACCATCCACGCTCATGCATATCGATCGAAAGTGCACCTCCGACAGCTATTTTCGTAGCGGTCCCGCGGTCTCTCGACTCATGCTGCGACACTTGATTACATTTTGACTCGTCTGCGGCAAAGCTCTGCGACAAGGCCGAACTAACCTTCCCCTCATCAAGCACAAGGCGCGAACAAGACGCGCGTCTTTCAATCGTCGCTTCGACGATCGTCGGTTGGCCGCCCTACGCTTCCAGCCCCCGATGGAGACCACGGGCCGATCGACCGACGCGCGATCAACATGGAAAGGAATGGTCATGGCAGATCAGAACAACAGCTACAGGCTCGAACAACACAGCATTTCGGCGATCGCCAGAGGAGTGTTGGCCGACATCATTCTGTTTGCCTCCCTCATCTCACTGACGGCCGCCATCAGCCTGGCCGGCAATTGATGGTGGTTGATACACTTGGTTACAGTTTTGGTCGCGTTCGGCACACCCGTGCGACAGAGCCGGCTTAATTTCCCGCCTATCGCGATCCTGGTGCGGCGCAAAAGGGCGCCGCCTCGCGTGAAGACCGTTCACAGCCGCGCAAAGGTGTTCGATGATGCGAGCCAAATGCTTTTCGACCGTCTATGTTGCCATGATTTTTTGCCTCCCAGCCTTGCTTTCAAGTTGCAACGCCGACGTGGCGGCACAGGAGCGGCCAGCTCGTTCGAAGCCTGAAGTCAGCGCGCAGACCCTGCATCGCCAAGCAGTGACCCTGACGACAGAATTGGCGGGCCGTACCGGTGCACAGATGGTTTCGGAGGTCCGCCCTCGCGTATCCGGCATCATTCTCAAGCAAAGTTTTGAGGAGGGCGGCTTGGTGAAAGCCGGCGACATCCTTTACGAACTTGACCCGATGCCGTTTGAGGCCTCCTATCGCAATGCCGAGGCTGCTATGCAGCGAGCCGAAAGTGCCCTCCCGAGCGCTCGAGCGCGCTCGCAGCGATATGAGAGCCTGAGTGCGAACAGCGTCGTCAGCCGCCAGGATTTCGATGAGGCACGAACACAGATGCTGCAGGCCGAGGCGGACGTCGCCGCTGCCAGGGCAGCTCTTGAAACCGCCCGCATCGAACTCGAATATGCCAAGGTCCGCGCCCCGATCAGCGGGCGTGTGGACGTTTCAAATGTCACCGAGGGTGCGCTGGTTACCGAAGATCAGGCGTCGCCAATGACGACGATCCGCCAGACGGACATCATCAATGTCGACCTTGTGCGCTCGAGCGCCAGCCTGCTCGCGCTCAACAAGGCGCTCGCGTCGCAGGATATCAAGGCACAGGAAGGCTCGGTGACCGTCGAACTCCGGCTCGAGGACGGGAGCAAATACGGCTATCCCGGAAAGTTGCAGTTCCGCAACGGCGCCGTATCGCAAACGACCGGCATGGTTCTGATGCGCGCCGTCTTTCCCAATCCGGAAGGCGCGCTCATGCCGGGGATGTATGTGCGGGCACTGGTTGAAGACGGCTATGTCGAAGATGGCGTGCTCATTCCGCAGCGCGCGGTCTCGCGCAATAGCCGTGGAGAGGCCACGGCTCGTTTCATCAGCGCCGACGGGAAGATCGAGGAACGCGTTCTGCCCGTCGAGTGCGGCATCGGCAACAATTGGTTGGTGACCGCTGGCGTCGGGGAGGGCGATCGTGTCGTCGTCGAGGGCTTCCAGAGGGCGGCGATCGGCGAAGAGGTCAAGGTCACCGCAGTGACGGTCGATAACGAGACGGGGGAGCTCGTTGCGGTCGCCGAGGCGGACCGGCCATCTGCAGAAAGACCCGCAGAGGTTTCCGTGCGGTTGCCTGACGCCGTAACGCGGTGAGGCGGCGCCATGTCGCGTTTCTTCATCAGCCGGCCGATCTTCGCATGGGTGCTTGCAATCGCCGTCATGATGACAGGCGCGATCGCCATTACAACTTTGTCCATATCGCAGTATCCGCAGATTGCTCCCACGTCGGTTCGCATCACCGCCAGCTATCCGGGCGCCGACGCGAAGACCGTGGAGGACTCGGTGACTAAGGTGATCGAGCAGGGCATGACGGGCATCGAAAATCTGGACTATGTGTCCTCAAACTCATCCTCCACCGGCGAGGCGTCGATCACATTGACCTTTACGAGTGCCTCCGACCCCGATGTCGCACAGATGCAGGTCCAGAACAATCTCCAGCTCGTCCAGGCACGGTTGCCGAGCGCGGTCCAGGACACGGGGCTGACGGTATCGAAGTCGACGTCCAGTTTCTTCCTGATCGCCTCCTTCCTGTCTGAGGACGACAGTCTGTCCGGAACGGATATCGCCGACTTTGTCGACAGCTCCCTCATGGACTCGTTGCGGCGCGTGCCAGGCATTGGCGAGGTGCAACTGCTTGGCTCCTCCCGCTATGCCATGCGCATCTGGCTTGACCCCGACCGGCTCGCCCAGCATGGGCTTATGGTCACGGATGTGACGCAAGCGATCAGAGCGCAAAACACGCAGGTGTCCGCCGGTCAATTCGGGGCTCTGCCGCAGCGGCGGGGCCAACAACTCAATGCCACCGTGACTGCGGGAAGCCGTCTCCAGAGCAAGGAGCAGTTCGAGGCAATCATCCTCGCGCGCGCTTCCGATGGCTCGGTCGTGACATTGAATGACGTTGCTGAGGTCGAACTTGGCTCCGAGAGTTATACCACGAGCGGAACCTATAGCGGTCATCCCTCCGCAGGCGTCGGCTTCCGCCTGGCGGCCGGCGCAAATGCGCTTGAAGCTGCAGAGGCGGTGCGCGCCGAGATCGAAAGCTACAGAGGTAGCTTCCCTCCAGGCGTAGAGGTCAAATATCCCCTCGACACGTCTCCTTTCGTGCGCCTGTCGATCGAGAGCGTCGTGGTGACATTGATCGAGGCAGTCATCCTCGTCTTCATCGTCATGTTCGTTTTCCTGCAGAACTTGCGCGCGACGATCATCCCGACGCTTGCGGTACCTGTGGTGCTGTTGGGGACCTTTGCTGTCATGGCTGTGTTCGGATACTCGATCAACACACTCACCATGTTCGGCATCGTTCTTGCGATCGGCCTTCTCGTTGATGACGCGATCGTCGTCGTCGAGAATGTCGAGCGGGTCATGGAAGAAGAGGGGCTCGGGCCGCGCGAGGCGACCTTGAAGTCCATGGGTGAAATCAGCGGCGCCCTGATCGGTATCACGACCGTGCTGTCGGCGGTTTTCATCCCCATGGCCTTCTTCTCTGGTTCTGTTGGAATCATCTACCGGCAGTTCTCGATCACTATCGTCTCGGCAATGGTGCTTTCCGTGCTGGTGGCCCTGGTTTTCACGCCGGCGCTCTGCGCCACGATCCTCAGACAGCCCGGATCCGGATCCGAAAAGGCCGCGCCGTTTCGCTGGTTCAATGCCGGCTTCCAGAGGTTCACCGCACTTTACCAGCGCGCCACGCTTTCGATCGTCCGCCGGATCGGCGTGGCGCTCGTCCTGTTTGCGGCGCTATCGGGCGCGACCGTCCTGCTTTTCGCGAGGTTGCCGACCGCTTTTCTGCCAGAGGAGGACCAAGGCAGACTGATGACCTCGATCCAGCTTCCGCCGGGAGCGACGGCTGACCGGACGCGGCGGGTGCTGGACCAGGTGCTCGATTACTACCTGACCAGCGAGGCAAGCTACGTCGACGGCGTATTCGGCGCTACCGGCTTCAGCTTCGGTGGCCAAGGTCAAAATGTTGCGACAGTGTTCGTCGCTTTGAAGGATTTCGATCAGCGCTCGGCACCCGAAGCCTCTGCGCAGGCGATTGCCGGACGTGCGATGGCAGCCTTCGGCGCAATTCGCGATGCGCGTGTCATTGCCTTGTCGCCACCCGCCCTGCCGGGCTTCGGAAACAATAGCGGCTTCGATTTCTTCCTGCGTGACACCGGTGGCGCCGGGCATGAGGCGCTGATGGCGGCTCGTAACCAATTTCTGAGGACAGCTGCGGCGAATGAGAGGTTGTCGGGGACCAGGCCGAACGGCCAGGAGGATACACCGCAATATTCCGTTTCGATCGATCGCGGGCGGGCGAGCGCGCTCGGCATTACGCTTTCCGATATCGATGCGACGCTGTCGACGGCTTGGGGAGGCAGCTATGTGAACGACTTCGTCGACCGCGGGCGGGTCAAACGTGTCTATGTCCAGTCTGATGCGTCTTTTCGAATGCAGCCTGCCGATTTCGACCGCTGGCATGTCCGCAACGATCGCGGGGAGATGGTGCCGATTTCGGTCTTCTCGACAGGACGGTGGGATTACGGCTCGCCACGGCTTGAGCGATACAATGGCGTGTCAGCGGTACAGCTTCAGGGCGCGGCCGCCGTAGGAATAAGCTCAGGTCAGGCGATGGCGGAGATCGACCGCATGCTGGGAGTGCTGCCTGCGGGTTTTTCGCACCAATGGACGAGCCTTTCGGCTCAGGAACGGCTTTCCGGCGATCAGGCCGTCTACCTCTATGCCATTTCCGTCGTGGTCGTCTTCCTGGCGCTTGCGGCGCTCTACGAGAGCTGGACGGTGCCATTCTCCGTCATGCTTGCCATTCCTGTCGGAGTCTTCGGGGCACTGGTTGCGGCAAGTACTTTCGGACAGGCCAATGACGTCTATTTCAAGGTCGGGCTTTTGACGACGATCGGTCTTGCGGCGAAGAACGCCATCCTGATCGTGGAATTTGCCATTACCGAGGAAGCCGGCGGGAAGGGATTGGTGGAGGCGACGCTTGAGGCCGCGCGCCAGCGGTTGCGGCCGATCCTGATGACATCCTTCGCTTTCATCCTTGGCGTCCTCCCGCTCGCCATCGCCGACGGCGCGGGTTCCGGTTCCCAAAACTCGATCGGTATAGGTGTCATGGGCGGCATGATATCGGCGACGGTCCTCGGCATATTGTTCATCCCCATGCTCTTCATCGTGACCCGGCGATTGTTCAGCCGCGGACCGCATCCCAAGCCTTACGCGGATGCGGGAGTAAGCGCTCCCGCCGAATAGGAGAGCATATCGACCGTCGGCGAGCGGCGCCCGCGAAGCCGCACTCTTCGACTTTCTTAAATACGCGCTTCGCCAAATGAGGATTACGAGCATGCAGATGGCATTTCTCCATGGCGCCGCGCCGCAATTGCTCAGCGTCCTGCGCATCATCGCCGCCACATCATTCTTCACGCATGGAATGATGAAATTGTTCGGTTGGCCGGCGCCGTTCGAATATCCGCTGAATGCGCTGCTTCTGGCGGCCGGCTTTCTTGAAGTCATCGGTGGTGTGCTTCTGGCGATTGGTCTGTTTTCTCGCCAGGTCGCTTTCCTGCTCTCCGGCCAGATGGCCTTTGCTTATTTTATTGGACACGGCTCACAAGGCTTCTTTCCCGCCCTCAACGGAGGCGAGACCGCAATGTTGTTCTGCTTCCTCTTCCTCTACATCGCCGCCGCCGGCCCGGGACCATGGAGCCTCGACGAGGTGGCTTCGAAGGCGCCTCCCGTGCAGCAGGCAGGTCCGTCTAACTGACTTTTGCGGGCGAGGTGGCGCTTGATTTATGTCATCGACGGTCCGCTAAGGTTCTCCACGGGCGAGCGCGCCCTCCGCGGATGTGCGACAGATTGATACAAAGTGCGCGATCACTGACAAATCCATCAGACAAGTTCGCGCTAGATTTCGGTCGGACCGGTCCTTCATCCCCCACAACCAAAGGACCGGCTTCCCCCGCATCGGCAGCCTGACCCCACGGTTGCCGATGCCCCTTCAAGACGAAGCAAACCTGCCGTTGCTCCGGACCTCGAGAGGATCTGATATGAACGAGATGGTGGCCATCACTCCGCTTCCTGCACCCGTCCAAGCGAGGATGTCGGACGATTCGTCAGAGATTTTGCGCTTTGCCGCTGAGTGCTTCGATCGAGGAGAGGTCGCGATCGCAACACTCGTCGACATTCGAGGCGGGGCGGCTCGCTCTTTGGGTTCGTTGGTTGCGGTCGCTGTTGACGGCAGCTACTGCGGCTATGTCTCCGGCGGCTGCGTGGAGGCTGCGGTTGCTTTCGACGCACTCCTTGCGATTGCCGAGGGTCGGGATCGGACTATGATGTTCGGCCAAGGCTCTCCCTTCTTCGACATAACCCTGCCATGCGGCGGCGGCATCACCGTTGCAATCCATGTCTTGCGCGACATTTCGGCGATCCGGCTTGTCCTCGAACGCCTGGAACGGAGGCAGCCGGTTGGCCTTCGCTATGTGCCGTCCCATCAGTCTCTCGTGGCAGTGGATCCGCCTGTTCAATCTGGTTGGTTTGAAGACGAGTTTCTGTCGGTATTCCTTCCGCGAACCCGCATCCTGATTTCGGGTCGTTCGCTCGAGGCGCGGGCCACGGCGCGCTGTGCAACGATCCTGGGCTACGATGTGATCCGGATCGAGAACGGCAATCCCCACTATGTCGCGAAAATGATTGACGCCTTCACAGCCGTGGTGCTTTTGCATCATGATCTCGAGGCTGAAGCGCCGCTACTCGGACTGGCGCTCAGCTCGCCGGCGTTCTACATCGGTGCCCTGGGCAGCATGAAAACGCACAGCAGGCGTGTCGAATTGCTGACGAGATCTGGTTTTGCCAGGACCGACATCGATCGCATCAAGGCACCGATCGGGCTGTTCGGCCCGGCGCGCGACTCAACCTCCCTTGCCCTTTCGGTGCTCGCCGACATTGCCGCGATGAGGCAAGGCATCCGTGAGTCGTAAGGCCATTGACACCAAACTCGCCCCTGTATTCGCGGGCACACCTTCTTTGCCCTGTTCGAGCGTCTGTCGGTATGGAAGCTCGCCGCGATAGAAATTGCCGATAGTCAGATCTGCTGTTCCATCTCCATCATGCTGTTGGCTGCAGGGCACGGACGAGGGATGATCCGGTCACGATTGCAGCCGGCCGACACGAACGACACCATGCGGTTGGAGTAGCGGCCGTCATAGATTGTCCAGCGGCACCCTCGGACGCCAGGCCATTACGACGCGGCAGCCCGCGCTGAGCGGGTAGCTCGGTTCTCGCAATGTCCACGTTTCAGGTTGAACTTGACCGCTTGTCGGCTAGTGATCAAGCAATGACAAGGAATCTCCTGTTTTTGTGCTGTCGCACGGATCTTGCGATCCCTCTCGAAAGTTCTTAGGTCACCCGAGGTCTTTGCATTCTGCAAATTCCGTGCTCGAGAGACCGACATGATCCTCATCCTCGCAGGCGTCAGAAAATCCTATTCCACTGCCGAGGGCCGGATTGAAATCCTGAAGGGCATCGATCTGGAAGTCGCTGCGGGGGAAAGTGTTGCGCTCACCGGAGAGTCCGGCAGTGGCAAAAGCTCATTGCTGCATCTGGCAGGCGGGCTCGACCGCGCAGACAGCGGCTCGATCGTGATGGATGGCAACGATCTGGCGCTATTTGCAGAAACCGAACGAGCCCGATACCGGAGAACGAGGGTCGGCCTGGTTTTTCAACAGTTTAACCTCATCCCATCCCTGAGCGTTGCAGCCAACATATCGTTCCACGCCAAGCTTGCAAACCGGTACGATCAGGCTTGGGAAAAGCAGTTGGTCGAGAAACTGGGGCTGGAGGAATATACCTACCGATATCCCGAGCAGCTTTCCGGAGGCCAACAGCAGCGCGTTGCCATCGGGAGAACCTTGGCTGCTCGACCCCCTCTCATCCTTGCGGACGAGCCAACCGGCAACCTGGATGAGCAGACGGGCGATGCCGTCCTCGATCTGATGCTCAATCTCGCCCGGACAGTGGGATCGGCTCTGCTTCTCGTCACTCACTCCACGAGGCTTGCTGCTCGTCTGGACCGAACGGTGGTCCTTCGCGGTGGGAAGATTGCCGAATGAACGTCGTTGCATTCGCAGCCCTGCTGTCACACTGGCGTCGGAGACCTCTCCAGCTTCTCACACTGGTCATGGGGATTGCGCTTGCGACAGCGCTCTGGTCCGGTGTTCAGGCTATCAACGCCGAGGCGAGAGCGAGCTATACCCGGGCAGCGTCAGTTCTTGAGCAAGGCAACCTCCGGCAGATCGTTGCCAAGGACGGTGACGGCATAGCGACTGAGGTCTATGGCGGCCTGCGTCGAGCGGGTCTGAATGTTTCACCCGTGATTGAGGGCAGCTACCGCTTCGGAAGCATAAGGGTCCGTTTGGTCGGCATCGAGCCTCTGACGATGCCAAGGGACACCCAGAATGCGACGATCGCCAGCGGTTCAGATCTATCGGGCTTCTTTTCAGCCAGCGGACAGTTGCTCGTGTCGAGCGCCACTGCCGAGCGGCTTCGTGGCGCCACGAACATGAGCATCAAAATCAATGGCAACGTTCCCGACGGCGCTGCCTTCGTCGATATAGCGGTCGCCGATCGATTGCTCGAGAAGCACGGAAAAATCGACCGCCTGGTGGTCGCAGGCGATCAAAAGATTTCCCCCGAAGCAATCGATCAGGCGAGATTGGCGATCCGCGATCCGGCGGAACAACCAGACGTTGCTCGCCTCACCGACAGCTTTCACCTCAACTTGACCGCCTTCGGGTTCCTATCGTTCATCGTCGGGCTCTTCATCGTGTATTCGGCCACCGGCCTGAGCTTCGAGCAGCGTCGAGGCACTTTTCGTACACTTCGATCGCTTGGTGTCTCCCTTCGAGCATTGACCACGATGCTCCTGATCGAGCTTTCGATGCTGGCGCTGATATCCGGCTTGATCGGCGTCATACTCGGCTACGTCATTGCGTGGCTTCTGATGCCGGGTGTCGCCGCGACCCTCAGGGGCCTCTATGGCGCGAGTGTGTCAGGCTCGCTTTCCATTCGGCCGGAATGGTGGTTGGCTGGACTGGCAATTGCTCTCGGAGGAACCGCTGTCTCGTCATCTCAGAGCCTGTGGCGGGTTTGGAAGCTGCCGATTTTGGCTGCCGCCCAGCCGCGGGCGTGGGCGAGACAATCCGCCGGGTTCCTTGCCTATCAGGCGGGAACCGGCGGGTTTCTGCTGATCCTGGCGGCTGCCCTTGCGATAACTGCGTCCGGGCTGGTAGCGGGCTTTGCGGTTCTTGGCTGCCTGCTTCTGGGAACGGCTCTGATACTGCCTGGACTTCTTGCGGTCATCCTGACCGCAGCGCAGCAAACGGCGCGGAGCGCCCTCATGGAATGGTTCTGGGCAGACACCCGCATACAGCTTCCCGGCCTGTCGCTGGCTTTGATGGCTCTGCTACTGGCATTGTCGGCGAACATCGGCGTCGGCACGATGGTATCCAGTTTCCGGTTGACGTTCATCGGCTGGCTGGATCAACGGCTGGCCGCCGAGCTTTACGTGACGGCCAAGGACGAGGAGGAAGCCGCACGGCTCCGTGCCTGGCTTCCGCAACGCTCGACGGCAGTCCTGCCCATCTGGAGCGTCGATGGTGAGGTGCTTGGCGAACAGATCCAGATCTTTGGTGTCGCGGACGATCCAACTTACCGAGAGCACTGGCCCTTGATCGCTTCCGACAATGACGTTTGGGATAAGGTCGCTGCCGGTCAGGGCGCTCTCATCAACGAACAGATGTGGCGTCGCGGCGCAAGTAAGATCGGCCAGCCATTGGTCATGCCTGGAGGTTGGAGTGTAACCGTTGCCGGTGTGTACTCAGACTATGGGAACCCGAATGGGCAAGTGATCGTCGGGATCAATAACCTGGTCGATCATTACCCCGATGTCCCCAAACTTCGCTACGGTGTCCGTGTGGCTCCCGAGCGAGCTCAGGATCTCAAGCGCCAGTTGGTCGAGGAGTTTGGTCTGTCGGATACCGCGATCGTTGACCAGGCTTCGCTCAAGCGACAATCGAGAGCGATCTTCGACCAGACATTCAAGGTGACGGGCGCGTTAAACGTCCTCACCCTTGCTGTGGCAGGATTTGCTATGTTCTCAAGTCTTCTGACACTGTCCGGTATTCGGCTTCCTCAACTCGCGCCGGTGTGGGCCATGGGTGTGCGGCGACGGGATCTGGCGCTTTATGAAGTTGCCCGAACACTTGCGCTCTGGTTCACAACATTTGTGGCGGCCGTCCCGGTCGGTCTTGCCCTGGCTTGGGTCCTGCTTGCGATTGTGAACGTGGAGGCCTTCGGTTGGCGATTGCCAATGACGGTGTTTCCAATGGATTGGCTTTGGCTGGGAGCAATCGCCTTCATAGCGGCATCGCTGTCGGTGCTGGTGCCGGTTCGGCGTCTGGCCTCGATTAATCCCGCGGACCTGCTGAGGATTTTCGCCAATGAACGTTAGAAAGTTGGCGTCTCTCCCGATGGCGGCAGCTATGATCTGCGTAAGCGGTCAGGCGTTCACACAGGGCTTCGCCGGATTGGGATCGGATGCGCAAGGTTTCGCGATCCCGGAGCGTGGCAATGGTCTTTCCTTCCCCGCCGACCATGGCGCTCATCCTGATTACCGCATTGAGTGGTGGTATGTGACCGCCAATCTCAACGGTGATGATGGCAAGCAATATGGTGCGCAGTGGACGCTGTTTCGCTCTGCGCTGGCTCCGGGAAACAAGACAGGTTTCGCAGATCCGCAAGTCTGGATCGGGCATGCAGCGATCACCACCCAGGGCCATCACTATGTAGCGGAGCGCTTGGGCCGGGGAGGCGTCGGGCAGGCGGGCGTTCAGGCAACGCCATTTCGCGCGTGGATAGACGACTGGCGGATGGAGGACACCGAGCAAAGCGGCTCGGACACCTTTGGCAACCTTTCAGCCTTCGCCGGCGGGCCGGACTTCAGCTATACCTTAGACCTCAAGGCCAACGGGCCACTCGTTCTCCAAGGTGACAAAGGCTTTTCGGTAAAGTCGGCGAACGGACAGGCGAGCTACTACTACTCGCAGCCTTTTTATGAGGTGGCGGGGACGATCACGACGTCCGGATCGCCGGTTAAGGTCACCGGCAAAGCTTGGCTGGACCGGGAGTGGTCGTCGCAACCACTTGCGTCCAATCAGACGGGCTGGGACTGGTTCTCACTCCACCTGAATTCCGGCGAGAAGCTGATGGCTTTTCGCCTTCGTGACGACAAGAACGGGTTCATCTCAGCGAACTGGATATCGGCGGACGGGCGAACGACACTTCTGTCGAAAGACGACATCCAACTGGAGCCAACTCGGAACGCAACCGTCGATGGCCGCCAAATGCCGGTAGAGTGGCGTATACGCGTGCCGGGTAAGTCGCTCGATATCACGACCAAACCGTTGAACGACCAGTCCTGGATGGCGACCTCGACGCCCTATTGGGAGGGGCCGATCAACTTCACTGGCTCTACGTCAGGTGTCGGATATCTTGAGATGACCGGGTACTAGATGTTTGATCCCAGGCTTTGATGGAGCGGATCGAAGGTGAAGCGCTCGGGTTGTGAAGCCCATGCTTTGCAAATGAACTCGTAGGGTGTGAGGCCCTTGAGCGTCTTGAGTCTGCGGCCAAAGTTATAAGGAGCGACAAAGTCGGCGAGGTGCTCGCGGAGTTGATGGTGGCTTTCATAGTAGAAGCGCCTGACGGTGGCATCCTTGATGGTGCGGTTCATCCTCTCGACTTGACCGTTGGTCCACGGATGCTTCGGCTTGGTCGTGCGGTGCTCGATATCGCTGGTGGCGCAGGTGTATTCGAAGGCATGGGCCTAGCGTTCGCCATTGGCGATCGCATCTTTGATCAGTGGCACAGCCGACCCTCCAGCGCCGGGCCCGATGAACTGGATCCCGTGAACACGGTGTGGATCTTGTAGACCGTCGATCATCTAAGACCTCAGGATTTCAACCGTCGCGCGTCGTGCGGGAGAGATCATCAGCCGGATCACTTCTCGTTCAAAAAATGTTGCGATGCAAAATCCGGAGAGCCTCTTTTATCGGGTTCTCGCCACCCCTTATTGTGCACGTGCGAACAGATCGCTTCTGCAACCCGCCGGATGAGAGATTTTCCCGCTCCGACGTCCGGCCAGAAAGAGGATCCGAATATGGGTGATCTCCTGAAAGGTATCTCCAGTTTTCGCGGCGCCGTATTCCCGACCCATTCGGCACTTTACCGCAAACTCGCTCGCGAAGGTCAGCAGCCCCATGCCCTGATGATATCTTGCGCCGACAGCCGCGTGATGCCGGAAACGATAACGCAGTCCGGCCCCGGCGATCTCTTCGTCTGCCGCAATGCAGGCAATATCGTTCCCCCCTTCTCGACCCTCAATGGTGGGGTCTCTTCCGCGATCGAATACGCCATTCTGGCGCTCGGCGTCAGTGACATTGTCGTCTGCGGTCACTCTGATTGCGGAGCGATGAAAGGGCTGTGCCATCCGGAAATGCTTGAGCCGATGCCCAATGTCGCAGCCTGGCTGCGCCACAGCCACGCCGCCTATTCGGTCGTATGCCAGGCCTATCCCGACGACCTTTCCGACGCTGAGCGTGTGCGTGCAGTAGCGATGGAAAATGTTGTCGTACAGATTGACCACCTGAAGACCCATCCATCAGTGGCGGCAAAGCTCGCGACCAGCGAAATCACACTCCACGGCTGGTTCTTCGACATCGAGACGGGTGAGGTCCAGGTCTATGACGGAGCATTGGCAGCATTTACCGAGGTGAGGGAGAATGAGCCGCTGCCAGTCGCTGTTACGGGGCGTGATCGCCCGCATGTCATGCCGCGCGTCGCGGCTACGCTCGCCGGAGAATAGTGCCATGATAAACAACGGCTCTGCCTTGTCGCGCGACCTCGCTTCTTCTGTGGTCGTTTTTCTTGTCGCCATTCCACTTTGCCTGGGAATTGCGATCGCCTCCGGAGTGCCCGCAGCCATGGGCCTGATCTCCGGTATTGTCGGCGGCTTGGCCGTCGGCCTTCTCGCTGGCTCACCTCTTCAGGTCTCCGGGCCGGCCGCCGGTCTAGCCGTCATCGTCTTCGGCTTCGTCGAACAGCATGGCATTGCCATGCTCGGTCCTGTGCTGCTCGTTGTCGGACTTCTGCAGATCGTGGCGGGGTTCCTGAGAATTGGCTCCTGGTTCAGAGCGATTTCTCCGGCGGTGGTTCATGGGATGCTGGCTGGCATCGGCATTTTGATCATCCTGGGACAGATCCATGTTCTCATGGGTGCCAAGCCCGCAGCAGGTGGCATAGAGAATGTCACCGCCATCGACGAGAGCGTCAGGCGGTTAACAGGCCCCAATGTCACCAACGAGGCCCTCGCACTGTTGGTCGGCCTTATCGCTCTCCTTGCGATGGTGTGTTGGGAGAAATTCCGCCCGAGATCACTGTCGCTGGTCCCGGGAGCTCTTGTCGGTGTTGCTGCCGCTACAATCTTGACAACCACGCTTGCACTCCCGATCGCCCGCGTGGACGTGCCCGCCTCTCTAGTTGACAGCATATCCTTTCCGACGGCCGGGAATATGGCCCAGCTTGTGCAGCCGGGCATTATTTTAATGACGTTGATGATTGCCGTCATTGCAAGCGCCGAAACGCTTCTTTCCGCGGCCGCCGTCGACCGAATGCACGATGGAGAACGTACCCGCTTCAACAAGGAACTATTCGCCCAAGGCGTCGGTAACGGCCTTTGTGGATTGCTCGGGGCATTGCCGATCACCGGTGTCATTGTTCGATCATCGGCCAATATCCAGGCCGGAGCTCGCACGCGCACCTCGGCAATATTACATGGCGTTTGGATCCTGGCGTTGGTGGCGCTTTTACCGGGCGTGTTGGGAATGGTGCCGTTGACGGCGCTTGCCGCCGTACTGCTCGTCACTGGCTGGAGGCTGATCAGTCTCCAGCATGTGCGTCACTTGTTCGAACACCATGGTCTCGTACCGGTCGGAATCTGGGCAGTGACGGTGGCAATGGTCGTCCTTCAGGATTTGCTGGTTGGCGTGGCGCTCGGCCTTGCGCTGTCGATTCTGGAAATTCTCCCCTATCTGCGCCGAAAGCTTGTGATCAGGCATGCTGAGATCGACGACGAAATTCATGTCCGTTTGCGCGGAGCGGTCACCTGCAAAGACGTGCCGGCGCTACTCAGCACGTTCGAAGGGCTACCCGACGGCCGCAAAGTCAATATCATCGGCAAACACCTGTTTTATATGGATCACACCAGCGCTGAGACGATTAGCGAATGGCTCCGGCGCGAGACAAAATCTGGCCGAATCGTCGAGATCCACCCGCCCCGGGCCGCCGCCCGTCATCCCCGCCTCAAGCCGCTGTTTGACCGATTCTCAGCCGAAGCCGCCTGAACCTGCGAGGAGGGCAACTCCATTGCTCTCCCGCCGCTCATCCCTAAACGCAGACGTCGTCAGCCGGACGAAGATATCTGACAGCGGTACACGCTTTGTTCGGTGCTAGCTGTAGCTAGCTCCGCAGGTGCAAGACGCGATTACCACCTTTTGAATCAGCTGGCGGGCGATCGATATCCAGGTCTTGTCGACTGGATTCTCCCGCATGGACAGCATGGTCCTGACCGCCGCGATTGCGCTTGTCAGAAGACCGCCGTTGAGCGGTCGTCCGGTGGTGGTTGCCGGAAGGGCCTCCAACTGTCGGGCCAGGGCGGTCCTGCACGAGGCGTTCGATGTCGGCGTCCCTAAATCGCGCGATATGGTTGAAATCGAAGCCGAGAAAGGTAGATCGAAAGTTCTCCCACTTGGCCAGGATTGTGCGCCGGCTCAAACCGGATTGAAAGCCTTCCAGGCAAAGCTTTTCGAATAGGCGGTTGTCATTGTCGACGGGAAAGCCCCACTCTTTATCGTGATAGGCCATGAATTCCGGAGCGGCAGCACACCAAAGGCAGCGCGGCTGCCCGTCCGGGCCCGGGATCGTCGCGCTCATACCTCAAACCTTGAGAAAAGCCAGGCGGTCATCTGTGCGGCCGGGTGCGATTTCGAGGATGTCGGCGGTAACGACATCTTCCACAACAAAGGGGTCTTGCCGAACGCGTGTTTCCAGATCGGCGCGGGAGGTATTATGGGCGAAAACCGCCCCGCCTGCGCTTGGCTGAACGCTTCCGCTAAGGAGGAAAATGCCCTCGTCGAAGCCTGTTTTGACCCAGGCATTGTGCCCTTCCATCAAAGCAGGCGCTTTGGCCTTGTTGGCAGAGAATTTGAGTGTAACGACGAACATAGGCGACCCCTCATGAATTCTGGACGGAAACGGTTTCTACTTGGGTGATGACGTGCGCTGCGCTGCCAGCCATTGGCACATGTCTTCAACCTCACGGTGCACGAACGCCTCATCGCGAAACGCGGTCGCGAGCGCGGCCACACCTTGGCTGCGCATGAGAATGTGCATGGCGAGTTCATCGGCGCCGGTGTCGTGGCCGATGGCTCTAAACTGGCGCGACAGCCAGTCGCGGAACAAAGTGAACAGTTCAGCCGCTCTGTTCTTGGCAACATGATCGAGCTTGGCGAGTTCATTGCATAGCGTTCCGACGGGGCAGCCATGGGCCATGATCTTTGCCTGGTTCATGATGAGGATGTTGATGAAGCTGCTGATGCGGTCGGTCGGCGTTTTCCCCTCAACCTCCCACGCATCGAGCATCGCCCTTGTCTTTGAAAGGCGATGGGCGATCACGGCTTCGAGAAGCTCGTCCTTGGTCTTGAAGTGATAGTAGAAGTTTCCACGCGAAAGCCCCACGACCGCCGCGATGTCTGCGAAGGACGTCGCCTCGAAACCTCGCTCGTAGAAGAGCTTGTCGGCTGCTTCAACAATCTGCTGTCGCGTAGTCGTGGTGACCAAATTCCGGCTCCTTTGAATGCGCTTTGCCGAAAGCGCCCTCACTTTTTTAGGACGATTGACCCAGAGCCATTTAGGACATTTGACCTACAAAGATCAAGATTTTTTTGGAGCGGAATCCATAGTTGCGAGAGTATAGCTGTTGAACAGCTTAGCCGATTGACGCTCCCCTTGGGAGCAGCACGTTGAAGATTGTGGTGGCTAGAACAGGATGATTTTAGGCCGGGTCGGCCTAAAATCTGAATCCTGTTCTACATTATATAGTTAGAGCATGATGTCGTCCGAAAACCGCTCACACTTTTCGGCATCATGCTCTAGACGCGGACGATTATCTGCGGCTGCGCTTGTCTGCCCGCGGGCATGTTATGCCGGTGTCCCCGGCCGGTTCCGTTACCCGCTCTACCAGGCTTCGACCGTCGCTGGAATTGTGAGGACTGGATGACAATTTATTTCTGAAGCGGTTCTTCAGGCTTCAATGAGTATTCAACTGTTCGAGATGGGCCGAGTTGGCCATTCGCTGCGAAGTTTGACCAAGGGATCAAGTGCGATCCTGCCGCCGCCGTACACCACAAGGGTCAGCGCCATGGCGGCCCATGGAAGATGGAAGTTGGCCCAGCCGTCCGGAATAGTGAGCTGGATCACTGCCGTCATCGCGAGCAGGCCAAGAGCCGCATAGCGGGTGAAAAGGCCCAGGACCAGCAGGACGGGCAGGGCAAGTTCGGCAATCCCGGCCGCGGCCGCCATCGCCAACGGCATAGGGTAGGAGAATTGGCTGCCGAAGATGTGCAGCTTGAATTCCTGTTCGAACAGAAATCTGGCGCCGGTCGAGAGGGTCAGGAAGCCGTCCCACTTCGTCAGCCCCGATTTGAAGAACGGGATTGCCAGGCCGATGCGCAGCGCCAGCAACGGCAGTGACTGTGGAATTAATGCGAGCAGGTGTTCGGCGCGATGGTGAAGCGAGACGAGTGCTACGCCGAGACCGCGGGAGGAAGCACGTTCGATGGTCATGGAAGTTCTCCTTCAACAGGTTCAAAGGCGCTGAATACGCCAAGGCCGATCAGACCGATCAAAGCCGATCCGAAATCGAAATCGGGCGCGGCGGCGAATGCCGTCTGCGCCGCCTCGCCGAGGGTCGCCCCCTCAAGGAGGGAGGCCGCAAACGCCGCGTCCCGTGGAGGTAGGACATGTACCTCGACGTGCATTGCCGGCCGCACGACCAGCACCGCTTCGGGATGCCACTCGGCTACCGTTGCCACGGTCTCGCTCTGGTGGGCGCTCCAGATGGCGCCGGCCGGAAAGTCCGACCGCACGAGCCGGGCCGAGGGATGCGGAACGAGCGCCATGTCGGAAATTCGTTCTGGCGCCACGCTGGCAAGTGCGGTGACGTCGAGCGGTAGGCTATCCGCCGCATGATAGGCCCGCGTCCAGGCAGCCTCGATCCGGGCGATATCGGGAAGGTAAGGGAGAGAAGCCGCGGGCGGAAACACTGCGACGAAATCCGGGAAATCATCGCCATAGTGCATGATCAGCGGTGAGGCCGGCTTATGATCTGCGGCATAAGCACGGGCCATGCCGGCGAAGAAGTCGGAGCCGACGAGCCGCTTCGTCACCGGAAAGCGCTGTCCGAGTGCCGTCGTCAGCCCGACATAGACATTGTTGCGGTAGACGGCGAAGCGCGATGAATCGGTCACGCCGCGGGCGGTAGTGATGCCTTGCGGAGGCGGCCAATCCGGATGCAGCAGGGCGGCCGCGAAGGCATCCTGGCTTTCGGTGAGACCCATGGTCATGCCGCCCGGGTGGCGCCGCGATCCAGGACCGCGGCGGCCAGCATGGCATCGGCGCGAACTGCTTCGGCGTGAAGGGTGGCAAAATCCGGGACGTCGTTGTCCCACTCGATCAATGTCGGCAGGGGGGCTCTCCGGGACAACGTGTGTCGGTAGAGCTCCACAACATCGGTTCTGACGGTGCTGCCATGGGCGTCGATCAGCAGCCGGTCACCCACGCTGTCGACGGTTTCGTCATAGCCGGCTAGGTGGATTTCACCAACCAGTTCGATCGGGAAACGGTTGATATAGGCGACCGGATCGAGATGGTGGTTTACAGCCGAAACCATGACATTGTTGACATCGAGCAGCAGCCCGCATTCGGTTCGGCTTACGATTTCGGCCAGGAAATCCACTTCGTCTATGGTGCTCTCGGAAAACAACAGGTAGGTCGAGGGGTTTTCGAGCAACATTTGCCGGCCGAGCCATTGTTGGGTCTCATCGACATGGTCGACGACCCGAGCCAAGGTTTCGGGCGTATAGGGCAACGGCAGGAGGTCGTTGAGGAATCCGGTCTCGTGGGTCGACCAGGCCAGATGTTCCGAAAAGCTCTGTGGCCGGTAACGGTCGATGAGGCCGCGAAGCCGCTTCAGATGTTCTCTGTCGAGGTCGCGCGCTGCACCGATCGACAGGCCTACGCCATGGAGCGAGAGCGGATAGAGATCGGCGACGGCCTCGAGATAGCGGTGCGGCGGCCCGCCAGCACCCATGTAGTTTTCGGCATGAATCTCGAAAAAGCCGACATCCGGCCTATTGGCGAGAATGGTTTCGTAATGCTCCGGCTTGAGGCTGAGGCCGGCGCGTGGCGGCAAGGCAGTGGCGCGGCTTGCGGAAGTGGTCATTGCTGTTCTCCCTGTATCGACGGATAAGTCGGAGGCCCGGCCAAACCGGGCCTCCGGGTCGGGGTCAACCCTTCATGGGCTCCAGCATGCCTTTATGGCCATTGACATTCATCGAGGTGCAGGTGCCGGCGGGGACGGCCTTCCAGGCATTTCCCTGATAGTCGACCGTCGAGGTGCCTGCGCAGGTGGTGCCGGGGCCGGCGGCGCAATCGTTCTGACCCTTCAGTGCGATGCCATAGCATTTCTCGTTGCCGACCATCTTTTCCGGCGCCAGCGGTGCGGCGAAGGAAACGGATGCGATTGCCGATGCGAGCGAGCCGGCGAGGGCGAGGGTGAGCGTGGAACGGTTCATGGATGATCTCCTCTTGAAGTCCGCAGGCCGGTGATCGGCTGCGTAACCACCTATTCGATGGTAAGAGCCCCGACGTTACGCTTTGCCGCGAACACAAGTTCGTGAGCGCTGGCGGCTTACGGGCTCGCAACCGGGTGAGGGAAGTTTCGCCGGTCCAAACCAGCTCTGCGCGTCATAGCGGACAGCAAAGGAAAGAGAGTTTAGTCCATAACACGTCGAGGGGGACGGGCATCGCGCCAGAGCGCCTTGGCCTTCCCTTCGCGTCATTCGTTGAGACCGCTTTCGGCGAAGCACCGTGGAACAGCAGCATATGGATCTGGATTACCGGACATTTTCCCGCCGCATCGTCGCCGATAGCAAAGCGCTGCTACGCCAGGAATGTATATCAAGGAGGGCCGGTTTTGTGGTCGCCCATCCCGGCGTAGAGCATCATGCGATGCAGCACCTCTTTAAGAGTGAACTTGCTCACAGACGATATTGCAAGTCTCCGTGCCATCAGGCCCCCGCAACCAAATTCCAAGATACACATACTCAAAAGCCCGCCTCGTGCGGGTTTTTTGCGTTGCCAAAAGTGGGTCGAGGCAGGCATCCAGGATACAGTAATCCGGATCCTTCAGTTCAATTCACTCCGGGCCAGGAATTCTGCTGCCTGTATTGTATCCAAGGCACTCGCTGTCTCCTTGAAGTAAGGCAGGGTTTCCCAGAGGCTGCGATCGCCGACGATATAGAGTGGAGAGAGGTTCAGTCGAAGAAGCCCGCATCCTCTTCCCTGAGATATCTCCTGGCCGCCTCGGCGTCGATATCGAGGCCCAGCCCTGGCGCTTCCAATAGGTCCACCATGCTGTCCTTCACGATCTGCGGCGGCAAGCCGATTACCAAGTCCTCCCACCAGGGGTCGGAGGCGGTCGGATATTCGAAGGCGATGTAATTTGCCGGCAACGTGGCGCAGACATTGATCAATGCGCCGAGGCCCAGCAGGCCGTTAGCGGTGCCGTGCGGTGCCATCAGGATCGAGTGCATGTAGGCGTGCTCGGCGACCCATTTGAGCTCGGCAATGCCGCCAACATCGGCTGGATCGGGGCCGATGACGCGTACCGCCTGCGTCTCGATCAATTCCTTGAAATTGTGCCGCAGATAGATCTGCTCACCAGTGTGGATTGGCGTCGAGGTGGAAGTCGTCAGTTCCCGATAGGCCTGCGGATTGACCCACGGCACGTAGTCGCCAGTCAGCATGTCCTCGAGCCACATCAAATTGTACTTCTCGACCGCGCGAGCGAACTTGATCGCATCGGGCAGCATCCAGCCCGGGCCGCAGTCGAGCGCCAGGCTGACTTTGTCGCCCAGCACTTCTTTCATCGCGATCACGCAGTCGAGCATGTGATTGAAACCGCGCTCGCTGATCATGCCCTGATCCATGGCACCGTGATAGCCGGCCTTCTTCTGCGTCACGCCGTAGTGAAAGCCCTCGACGGTGTCCTTCATGTTGGAGTGGAACGAGATTCCTTGCTTGACCATGAAGAAGTTCTGCGGCTGCTCCATCATCCATTTGACGTCGGCGGCGTAATCCTCCGGCCGGTCGCCCGCACGTTTCTGGCGAATCGAACCATTGTAGACGCGCACCTTGTCCCGCACCTTGCCGCCGAGCAGCTTATAAGCGGGCACGCCCGCGGCCTTGCCAGCAATGTCCCACAGCGCATGCTCGATTGCGCTGACCGCCGCGCCGTACGGCTTGAAAGAGCCGCGTTGACGGATCTTCAACATTACTCTTTCGACGTCGGTCGGGTCCTCGCCGATCAGCGCCTCGCGGAAATGCAGCACCCAGGGCTTGAGGTAGGTCTTGGTGAATTCGACTTCGCCCAAGCCATAGAGGCCCTCGTCCGTGACGATGCGGACGATCGGATGTCTGCCGATGACGGCGCAGCGGAGATCGGTGATCTTCATCTTCGTTCCTTTTCGCCTCAGCTCCAGGTGCGATCCCAGGAATACTCATCGTCCCAGTGATCCGTAGGCAGCCAGATGCTGGTGATACCCGGCTGCAGATGCTCCGAGATCACCTCGTCGACGACGTCGTCAATCCCCAGGCCCGGCTTGTCCGAAACAGTGATGAAGCCGTCCTTCACCAGCGGCTTGGGAAGACCCGTGACGATATCGTCCCACCAGTCGACATCGGCGGAATGGTATTCGAGCGCCATGAAGTTTTCAGTCGCGGTCGCGATATGTGCCGCGGCCATTGCGGCGATTGGACTTTCTGCCATGTGGATGGCCATGGCGACACCATGGTCCTGCGCCATGTCGCCGATCTTCTTGGTCTCGAGGATGCCCCCGCTGGTGAGCAGGTCCGGGTGGATAACGGAGACGCCGCCGCTCTTGAGCAGAGGCTCGAAGCCTTCCTTGAGGTATATGTCCTCGCCAGTGCAGATGGGCACTGTGGTGGCGTCCTGCAGCTGTCGGTATTGATCGGTATACTGCCACGGGATCACATCCTCGATCCAGGCTGGCACGTATTTTTCAATTCGCCTGGCAAGGCGAATGCCGTTCTGCATCGAGATATGGCCGATATGGTCGATTGCGAGCGGCACATCCATGCCGATGACCTCACGAACCTCGGCAATGTATTGCTCAAGGAAGTCGAGGCCCTTATCGGAAAAGTGGAGCCCGGTAAACGGGTGTGGGACGTTATGCAAATCGTATGCAGCGTTGCGGACGCGCCGCTCTTCAATGGTCTTCAGCGGACCGCGGCCGGGGTGGTTGCGGTAGCCTTCAAGTGAGCCGGCAGGAGACACGACCGCCCCTGGCACATCCGCGATCTGCATCAGCCCCAGATCCATCTTGAGGAAGGTGAAGCCGAGCTCCATGCGCTGCTTGAGGCGCCTGCCGGTCTCGGTGCCGCTGGGCACGGTGGCATCGGTGTCGCAATAGACGCGCACTTTGTCCCGAAACCGGCCCCCGAGCATCTGGTAGATGGGGACGCCATAGGCTTTGCCGGCGAGATCCCACAACGCGATTTCGACCGCCGATACGCCGCCGCCTTGGCGGCCGTGCCCGCCGAATTGCTTGATCCGGCGAAACAGGCGGTCGATGTCACAAGGGTTCTCGCCAAGCAACCGGCTCTTCAACATCAGCGCGTAGGTGGCGCTGGCACCGTCGCGCACCTCGCCGAGCCCGACAATGCCCTGGTTGGTGTAAATCTTAAGCAGCACCGAGGTGAACGGCGCGCCGATAATTTCGGCTACCCGCATGTCGGTGATGCGAAGGTCGGACGGCCTGGAATGCGTGTTCACACGATCGAGCGCCTCATCGGCTCCATCTGCCTCTAGCATGATTCATCCTCGTTTTAGTCGGGGGGCTCGCCGCCGCACACGCTGGGACGGCGTAGGGCGCTAATCCAGCTCTATCTCGTGGCTTTGAAGGTAGTCGCGGTTCATTTCAACGCCGAGACCAGGCTTGGGCGTAAGCTTGAGGCTGCCGTTCGAAACATCGAGTGGGCTGTCGATGAGGTGATCGTATTTGCCCAAGTTCCACTCCGACGTTTCGAGTTTGTAGAAATTGGGAACGGTCATCATCACCTGCGCTCCCGCAACCACGTTGATTGGGCCTGCGGCGTCATGTGGCGAGACGGGGATGTAGTAGGCTTCGCATAGGGCAGAAATCTTCTTGAGTTCGGTAATGCCGCCGGTCCATGTGACATCAGGCATAATGTAATCAGCTAGTCTGTTCTCGAGCACCGCCACGAAATCCCATTTCGTATGGCCGCGCTCGCCCCACGAGATAGCGGCGCTGACCTTCTCACGGACCTGTCTAAGCGCATTGAGGCTCTCCGGTGGGCAGGGCTCCTCGAACCAGTCGATCTGACCGGCTTCCTCGAGGCTCCGACAAAGGCGAATGGCGGTGGGAACGTCGAACCGGCCATGCGCATCGATGAGGATGTCGACATCAGAGCCCGCCGTTTCGCGGATCAGAGCCGTGAGTTCGGCGGCTTCGCGCTCATCCTTACGGGTCATGCTGCCGTCGAGGTAGCCGTCGCGCTGTTCGCGAGGCTGTCCGCCGGCGGTGCGGCCTTGTTGCGGAAAAGGATCGAACTTGAGCGCAGTGTGGCCAGACTCGACGATGTCTCGAATTTCGCGGACAACAGCCTCATTGCTGGCAAATTTAGCCTGGTTGGGGTGGGTGTAGAGCGCGATTTCATCGCGTACCGGCCCGCCCAACAACTCGTAAATCGGCTTACCCAAGACTTTGCCTTGGATGTCCCAGAGGGCTATGTCAATGGCGCTCACGCATTCGACCGCGGCGCCGCGACTGCCCATGTAGGTGAAGCTGCGGAATATCTTGTGCCACAGATACTCGATACGCGCCGGGTCCTCGCCTGTCACAGCGGCACCGATCTGCCTCAGGATCGTGCAGAGGGCGCGATTGGCGAGCCTCGTCGTGGTGGTGATCTCTCCCCAGCCGCTCACCCCCTCATCGGTCGTTACTTCGACGAACAGAAACTCTCCCCAATAAGAAGCATCGGACTTGATGAGCCACGGCCGAACGCTGGTGATTTTCATCTCAACTGCCTTTACTGAAATGGTCGGGATAACGATATTCCAGGTTATGTATTCTATCCTGCCCGAGCGGCGTTACGCGCACGCATGTGTTCGAGGATGTGCCGGCCGGAGCCCTCGACATGGCGTGCAATGAGCTCGGCTGCCTCGTTCGCATTTCCCGCTTTTACATGCACGATGAGCTCGCGATGCTCGCTCAGGATCGCGGCACGTCGGGCGAGCGTGAAGTTGAAACGCCGGCTCACGGCCCGAAGCACTTCGCGATGCTTCCACCAAAGCTCGGCGGCATGGCGGTTGTAGTGCTTTTGGTACATTACGGTGTGAAAGGCGGTGTCCAGCTCGCTGTGCCTGAACGTGTCAGCGAAGTTGTTCTCTTCAATGAGGCCTTGGATGCGTTCGAGTTCAGCAATGTCCTCGATGGTGGCCATATTCACGAACCATCGCGTTAGGGCCGGCTCGATCAAGACTCCTATCTCGTAGATGTCCCGGACAAAATCCTGATCTATGGGCCGGACGCGCGCTCCGCGATTGGGAACAAGGGTGACAAAGCCCTCCCCACGCAACAGTTGCAGAGCCTCGCGCACGGGGTTGGTTGAGGTGCCGTGGCGCCGGGCGAGATCGGTGACCACAAGCCGCTCGTTGGCAGCGAGCCGCCCTTCGATGATGTCGTCCCTGATCAGTTGATAAAGCGAGGCGCCCTCGCTGGAGGCCCCGATAGCGTCGATCCCTTCGGGTGGCTTTGCTTTAAAATCGCTTGTTTCGGCCAAGACGGTCCCCAATCAATACACACATTGCTCGGATATCACGCCAGCCTTCTGTAAACAATGTACGATTTATTCAATTGACAGCCAATCTACAATCTGAAAACGTATGATTAGGCCAAAGGGATACATTGGGTGGAGAGTCCCGCGGCCGGGAACAAAGACCGCTCGCCTCGACGCAGAGCGGCATGGGAGAACCTGGAGGATACCCTATGACGAGGATTTCACTCGGCGGTGCCGTCCTGCGCGACACTGTCTGCACTGCTTTGATGGTATCGTTGATGTCTGCGTCTGCGCTGGGGGCGCCGGTCGACTTGAGCAAGTGGTCGCCGCAATATGTGCGCTCCATTGCCGGCACACAGAATTTTGACACGGCAGCTGATTGCGGCAAGGTCACCCCTCTCGACTACAAGGGACGGCTGACTTTCTGGTATCAGGGCGTGTTCGAGGGCGACCCCGACCTCCTGCGCCAGTATTACAAGGAGTTCTTCGAGACCTTCCGCAAAACCTATCCAAACATCCAGCTTGAGGAACAAGCCCTCACCTATAACGACCTCTTGGACAAGTTCCGGACCGCGCTCTTGGGCAATGCAGCGCCCATGGCGGTCCGCCTGCAAATCCTGGGCGGCACCGAGTTCGCCTCAAAAGGCTATCTGGAGCCGCTCAAACCTGAGGATGTAGGGTATTCGACCGAGGATTTCTGGCCCGGCGCCATGAAGGCTGTAACCTGGGAGGATGTCACCTACGGCATTCCAACCAACAACGAGACGATGGCGTTCATCTGGAACGCCGACATCTTCAAGCGTGCAGGCCTCGATCCGGACAAGGCTCCGGCAACATGGGACGACGTCGTCAAGTATTCCAAGCAGATCCACGACAAGCTCGGCATTGCCGGTTACGGGCTCGTCGCTCGCAAGAATGCCGGCAATACACCGTACCGCTTCATGCCGCAGCTGTGGGCCTATGGCGGCGGCGTCTTCGACGAGGCCGCCGCCGACCCGACCTATAAGAAGGTCGAGCTCGATAGCCCGCAGAGCAAAGCGGCATTGCAAGCCTCCTACGATATGTATGTTCGCGACAAGTCGGTTCCGGTTTCGGCGCTCACCAACCAGCAGGCCGACAACCAGCCCCTCTTTCTCGCTGGCCAGCTCGGCATGATGATCTCGCACCCGTCCGACTACAACGTCATGCTCGACCTGCAGAAAAAGGCGACGGCCACCGACAAGGACAAGGCGCAGACCGTGATCGACAACATGCGTTATGGCCTGATTCCGACTGGCCCCGACGGCAAGCGTGCCGTCGTGTTTGGCGGCTCCAACATTCACATCCTGAAGCCCGAATACGTCGAAGGCGGCAAGGTAGACGAGCCGGCGGCAAAAGCCATCATCTGCATGTGGACAAGCCCCGAATGGTCACTGAAGATGGCTTATGCCGGCTCGAACCCGGGAAACCTCAACGGATTCAAGACAAAATGGATGAAGGAACGCCTTGATAGTATCAAGTTCCTTGATGTCACGACCTCGATGCTGCCTTACGGCATCCCGTTCCCGGCACTGCCACAGTCCCCCGAGATCATGAACATCATCGTCCCGGACATGCTCCAGAATGCTCTGACTGGGGCCATGACCGTCGACCAGGCTGCAGACGATGCGGCCAAGAAGGTCAAAGACCTGATGGACGGTGGGCTCTAGTCCAAGTCCGACGATCTGACCGGCTGCACATCGGTCGCAGCCGGTTTCGTTCCCAAGGATGAGGGCTCTGCACGGTGACGATCTTGACTGGGAAGGCCGAGGTTCCCCGACGACTGCGACCTGATAGGTCCAGAGTGCTGCGAAAGGTCTGGGAGCATCGCGCTGACTACGCGTACGTGCTTCCTGCGATCGCCGTGATGCTCATCGTCATAGCCTACCCCATCTATTACACGATCGAGCTGTCGTTCTTCAATACACCGCCTGGTCTGCAGCTTCGGGACAAGATTTTCGTTGGTCTCGACAACTACACATCCATCCTCAAAAGTCCGGTGTTCTGGACGGTTACCTCGAACACTCTTATCTGGACAGCGGGATCGACTTTCATCGCATTTGTCCTGGGGTTCGCTTGCGCCCTCGCACTTCATCGTGACTTCGCCGGCCGCGCCATCCTGCGCGCCATCCTGATCATTCCCTGGGTCATCAGCGCGGTTGCCGCGTCCTATATCTGGAAATGGATCTACCATTCGGACTTTGGGATCATTGGCTCAGTGCTGGTTGGCCTGGGATTGAGCGACCGGCCGCCGAATTTCATCGACAGCGTCAGTACGGTGTTGCCCTCGCTGATCGTCGTGAATATCTGGCGAGAATTTCCGTTCGCCATGATCATGATGATGGCTGGCCTGCAAACGGTTCCCGACCAATTGCTGCGCGCCGCAAAAGTCGACGGAGCCAATGCATGGCAGCGGTTCTGGCACGTCACCTTTCCGCATTTGAGAAACGTCTCGACGGTGACGATCCTTCTGCTGGCAGTGGCCAACTTCAATTCTTTCATCATCCCCTGGATCATGACCGGCGGCGGCCCGTCGAATGCATCGCATATCTGGATCACTCACATTTACGAACTCGCCTTCGGCCGCCAGCGCTGGGGGGTGGCATCGGCCTATTCGGTGCTGCTGTTCCTGATCCTGATGTCGCTCGGCTACTTCTACGTTCGTGCGCTGAGCGGCAACGACCAGAAAGACGGGAGCGAATGAGCACGATTGTCGAGACTGCTCAAGGCCAGGCGCGTCGCCGTATGCGCGTCGATGGATGGCGGTGGGGCGGACGCATCTTCCTTGTGTTCATGCTGCTTTACACCGCATTACCGATGATCTGGATGCTGATCACCTCGATCAAGTCCGGCTTCGCGGCCATGCAATTCCCGCCGCAATGGTGGCCGGACCAACCCACTCTTGCCAGCTACCAGAAGCTGCTCGATCCGCAAAACAGCGTCGGCCAGGACTTCCTTCGTTTCTTCTGGAACAGCCTTTTCGTCTCCACTGCCACGACCATCCTTTCGGTGATCGTGGCGGTTCCTGCGGCCTACGCGTTTTCGCGCTTCACCTTCCCAGGCCGGAACTTTCTGTTCTTCGCCGTCTTGCTTCGCAACATGTTCCCGGCGGTGATCTTTCTCGTGCCGCTCTTCATCCTGATGCGCGCGATCGGGCTGGTGAACACGCATAGCTCGCTCATCCTCACTTACCTCACATTCGGCCTGCCGCTGGCAATCTGGCTCCTCAAGGGCTTCTACGACAACATCCCGGTGCAACTCGAGCAGGCGGCGCGCATCGATGGGGCAACGCGGTTCCAGGCCTTTGTCCTGATCGTGATGCCGCTCTCGGCGCCAGGAATCATCGCCACGGCGATCTATTCCTTCATCGGCGCGTGGAACGAGTACATCTACGCCTATACGTTCCTCTCCAAGAACGAGCAGCTGACACTGCCGGTCGGCATCCAACGCTTCTTCTCAGAAAATACGACGGACTTTCCCGGCCTTATGGCGGCCAGCTTTATGATGAGCGTGCCCGTCGTGGTCCTGTTCCTCGTCCTGCAACGATACTTCGTACGCGCCCTCACAGAGGGCGCAGTCAAGCACTAGGGAGTTGCCGGTGGCCCACGTGGTCCTCAAAGATCTTGTCAAGACCTATGGCAGCTTCAAAGCTGTCAACGATGTTTCGCTGACGGTCAACGACGGCGAATTTGTTGCGCTCGTCGGCCCTTCAGGCTGCGGCAAGACAACCACGCTCAATCTTGTGGCGGGGCTCATCCCCATCACCTCTGGCGACATCGTCATCGGCGACCGGGTAGTCAACGACCTCGACCCCAAGGACCGCGACATCGCAATGGTGTTCCAGAACTACGCGCTCTATCCGCAAAAATCTGTCTATAAAAATCTGGCTTTCCCGCTGCAGATGCGCAAACTGCCAAGGGACGAGATCGACAGGAAGGTCAAGGAAGCAGCGCGCGTGCTCGACATGACGCAGCTGCTCGAGCGCAAGCCGCGCGAACTTTCGGGCGGTCAACAGCAGCGCGTGGCGCTCGGCCGTGCCCTCGTTCGCGACCCGGCGGTATTCCTGATGGATGAACCACTGTCCAACCTCGATGCAAAGCTGCGCGTGCAAATGCGGTCGGAAATCAAGCGTTTCCACCAGGACCTCAAGGCGACGATCATCTATGTGACGCACGACCAGCTCGAAGCGGTAACCATGGCCGACAGGATGGCGGTGATGAACGGCGGCTACCTGCAGCAATACGATTCACCGGCGCAGGTCTTTGCCCATCCGGTGAACATGTTCGTCGCCAGCTTCGTCGGCAGCCCGGCGATGAGCCTTGTTCCGCTGGAGGCGTCAACGGCAAGCGGCAACACTGTGTTGACCAGCGCGGAGGGCTGGCGCCTCGAGCTCTCGCCAGAAAACGCTCAGAAGGTCTCAAGGGCAACAACCAAGAAAGTCGTGCTCGGCGCACGTCACTCGACGATCAAGCTGCACAAGAGTGCGGTGCCAGGCAGCATTCCGGCCAAGGCCTACACGGTCGAGCCGACCGGAGACGTCACCTTCGTTCAGGCGTTTCTTTCCGGCGCCATCGTCAATGTCAGCGTGCCGCCGACCATTGCCGTCGCGCCCGACGAACAGATTTGGCTCGAGTTCGATCAGGAGCGGATGCATCTGTTCGACGGCGAAACAGAAATGGCCCTCAAGGCCCATTGAGACAGGGCCGATGCGTGCGAAACGAGGGCGTGAATGACTACGAAGCTTAAAATCACGGCAATCAAGACCTATCCGGTATGGGTGGGAACGCGCAACCAGATGCTGGTCAAGGTCGAGACCGACAGTGGCATCTCCGGCTGGGGCGAGAGCGGCTTGAGCGGTCGCGAAAAGGCCGTGGCCGGCGCGATCGAGCACTATCGCGAGTTTCTCATCGGCCGCGATCCGATGCAGATTGGTCGGATCTGGCAAGAAGTTTATCGCAGCCAATACTTCGAAGGCGGGCGCGTTCTGCAGGCGGCGATTTCCGCCATCGACATCGCCCTTCACGACATCAAGGGCAAGGCGCTGGGGGTGCCGGCCTACGAACTGCTGGGCGGCAAGCAGCGCGACCGCGTTCCTACCTTCGCCTCGACGGGTGACGAGGCCGAGGGCGATGTTGCCATCGAACGAGCCCGCGAACTACGCGAACAAGGGTGGCAGGCGATCCGCTTCTTTCCCGTCGGGCAAAACAACAAGGACATCTTTGAGCCGCGGGAGTCGATCGGCGCGACTGCAACGATGCTGAACAAGGCGCGCGAGGCGCTGGGCGACGAGGTCGTCCTCGGCATCGACTATCATCATCGGCTATCGGTGGCAGAGGCGGCGAGCTTCTGTAACAAGCTCGGCCGTGGCGTGATTGATTTCCTCGAGGAGCCGATACGGGACGAGACACCCGAGGCCTACGAATCCCTGCGCACGATGACCGACATCCCGTTCGCCATCGGCGAGGAATTTGCCAGCAAGTGGCAATTCCTGCCCTACATCGAGCGTGGCATCCATCAGTTCAACCGGGTCGATGTGTGCAATGTCGGCGGGCTCACCGAAGCGATGAAGGTCGCTGGTTGGAGCGAGGCGCACTATGTGGACCTGATGCCCCACAATCCCCTCGGCCCGGTCTGCACGGCCGCGACCATCCATCTCGCCGCCGCGGTGCCGAATTTCGCTTGGCTCGAGACCAGGGCTCCCGAAGCAAAGCTGGGCTTCGATAATTCCGACTTCTTCCCCGTGCAACCACGGCTCGACGGCCCAGACTATCCGGTCGGCGATCTGCCGGGGCTCGGCGTCGAGGTCAACGAAGAGGCGGTCAAGGCGGAGAGCTTTCGGTTCTGGGAAGCGCCGCACCTGAAGCGCCGCGACGGTTCTGTCACCAACTGGTAGTTTCATCCACCGGAGCCTAAAATGACGCATGCACCCGACATAACGCGACCGACCAAAGAGCTGATCGACGCACTGAAGGAAATCGGCGCCGCGACGGTTTCCGGCACGCTTGGCCACATGGGCTTCCGCAACCCGCACATGGTCGGTCCCGTGCCGCAGAACCGCGGGAAGTCGATCGTCGGGCCGGCGCTGACGCTCCAGTTCATGCCGCAGCGGCCGGACCTCTTCACCGAGGGAGAATATGCCGATCCGGAGACGCAGTTGCACCGGCACGTGCTCTATCACGCGCAGGAGGGCGATGTGGTCGTGGTCGACGCGCGCGGCGATATGAGCTCAGGCGTCTTCGGCGATATGATGTCGACCTATTTCAAAGGCAGAGGCGGCGCTGGCATCGTGATCGATGGGTGCATGCGCGATCGGCCCAATGTCGAGAAGCTGGATCTGCCCCTATGGCTACGTGGCTGGACTCCCAACTACCATGTGCAGACCAGCATCTATCCGAATGCGGTCAACGTTCCGATTGCCTGCGGCGGTGTCACGGTAATCCCCGGCGACATCATCGTCGCCGACGATGACGGGGTGGTGGTGCTTCCAGTCGCAATGGCCGCGAAGGTAATCGAAGAGTCGCAAAAGCATCACGATTGGGAGGAGTTCTCGCGAGTGAAGCTTATGGAGGGCGGGTCGTTGCAGCGCTACTATCCGCTGCATGACGATGCCCGCGGAGAATACGAAGAGTGGCGCAAAACAAACCGCTTGGAGAACCGAAGTTAGCCTATTGATTACCCTCGGCGGGCCGCGAACCTTCTGAGGTATCGCCGACGTCTACGCAAAAAATAGGGAGTCGAATTTCGCCGTGCGAGACCGCCGGCGGCAACTTCTTCGAACAACTTCCCGGGGATCACGAGGTGCATCTCCTGTCGATGATCCTGCACGATTGGGACGAGGCCAAGAACCGCGCCCTGCTGCGCCGGTCCTTCGAGGCTTCGCCGAGCGGCGGCGCAGTGATCATTAGCGAGCTTCTCGTCAATGAAGAAAAGACCGGGCCGCGCCGGCCGCACTGATGAGCCTCAACATGCTGATCGAGACGGAAGGGCGAAACTACACACCGGCCGAATATTCGGCGTGGCCCGAGGAAGCCGGATTCCGGCACATCGAGACGGTCTGGTTCGACGCACCCGCCGCGAACGGCGCGGTGATCGGCCGCAAGCCCTAGATCAGGATGATTTGGGCCCAATCGGCCTAAAATATGAAACCTGATCTAAATCAGAGCATGATGTCGTCTGAAAACCGCGCACACTTTTCGGCATCATGCTCCAGAGCAACGGGACGGAGGGAAGTATGAGCATTCACGACTTCGGATCTGCTGCCACGCGCGTGGCGTCGCGCGCGGACAGGCGGGTGTTGCCCGCAGCATTCGCAGCGCTGGCGGCGGCGATTGGATCGTCGCCTGCCGGCGCGGCCGACAGCGAGCTGGTCGAACGGGGGAAATACCTGGTGACCATCACGAGCTGCACCGATTGCCACACGCCGGGACATTTCCTCGGCAAGCCGGACATGACGCGTCACCTCGGCGGCTCCGAGGTCGGTTTCGAGATCCCTGATGTCGGGGTGTTCTACGGCCCCAACCTCACGCCCGATGAGGAGACGGGTCTCGGGCGTTGGAGCGAGCGTGATATCGTCACTGCGATCCGGACAGGCAGGCGCCCCGACGGACGCATGCTCGCTCCGGTCATGCCGTGGCCCGCATTGGCGAAGCTCACCGACTCTGACGCCGCGGCGATTGCGGCCTATCTCAAGAGCCTGCCGCCGTTGAGCAACAAGGTGCCCCGACCGTTCGGGCCGGGCGAGGCGCCGACTTCGTTCGTGATGAAGATCGTGGCGCCGGCGGAGAAATAGGGCCGGCGCATTGCAGGGCGGCGCCCATCCCATTGCCGCCTCGCGACTCGCGCGGAGTCGCCCCGGACGATTGCGCCGGAGTTCATTTCGGGAAGAGAACCTCGCCCTTGCCGAGCCCGCATTTTCGCCACCTGCCGCGCTTTTTGAAAGCAGCGCGATCAACGGCTTGCTCCCTCCGTCCTGAGTATTTGCCACGCGAAACTCTGTTTCCAGACAGCGTATTGCCTCGACATTGCGCTTTACAACTATATAACATAGTTGCTACGTTACTAGCGATGGAAAGCGGGCCTGCTGACTGGTTGTTGGACTGCCCTTAATGAAGGACGCTGCGACGATGTCTGGGACCTATGCCACTTTTTCCGACGATAGTTTTGCGGGCCGAAGCGTCCTTATCACGGGCGCAGCGAGCGGAATGGGTCTTGAAACGGCAAGGGCCTTCGCCAGCAAGGGCGCGGAAGTCGTCATGGCCGATCGTGACGAGGCGGGGCTGAAGCGCTACGGTGCGGAACTGCGCAATGGCGGCGCGGCTGTTCACACCGTGACGGTGGATGTCAGCGATCAGGAAAGCATCGACAAGGCCTTCGATTATTGTGACGCCAATCTGGCGCGTCTCGATAACGTCGTGACATGTGCGGCGATCATCACAGCCAAGCGTATATTCGAGCAGGATCGGGCGCATTGGCATCGCGTGCTCGATGTCAATCTGCTCGGCACCTTCTTCGTCGTGCAGGGCGCAGTCAAACGCATGCTCGACAACCCCGATGGCGGCAACATCGTCTGTATCGCCTCGGATGCCGGCGTGCATGGCGGCGGCGGGCTGATTGCCGATACCGCCTATGCGGCATCGAAGGCCGGGACCCTGTCGATGGTCAAGTCGGTGGCGCGCGAACTTGCGGGCAAGAAGATCCGCATCAACGCGCTGAACCCCGGGCCGACGGATTCCCCGATGCACTCCCATATCGACCAGTCGCTGAAGGACCGCATCGCCGGCAATCTGCCGATGCGGCGCATGGGACGGCCGGAGGACATGGCGGCGGCAATCATGTTCCTGTGCTCGGACGCAGCCAGCTTTACCTACGGTGCCGCGCTCGATGTCGATGGCGGATCGATGTTCCGCTAGATCGGGGAGGGGATAAAGGCATGCAGCAGACAGCCCGCCGTTACGCCTATACGGCTGATATTCCCGAACTCGATGATGTCGATGTGCTCGTCATCGGGGGCGGACCATCGGGATTATCGGCGGCGGTCGCGGCGGCACGTCTTGGTGTGCGGGTACGCCTTGTGGAGCGCTACGGCTTCCTCGGCGGTAACCTCACGGCGGGCCTCGTCGGCCCCTGCATGACCTCCTATTCGCTCGACGGCAGCCAGCAACTGATCCGCGGCATCTACGAAGAATTCGTTCAGCGGATGATGGCGCTCGGCGGCGCGCTGCATCCGAGTACGATCCCGGCAGGTTCGGCCTATTGCGGCTTCATCGTCTACGGCCACGACAAGGTGACCCCTTTCCAGCCTGAGGCGGCGAAGGTCGCGGCGCAGCGCATGTGCGTCGAGGCGGGAGTGGAATTGTTGCTGCACACCATGGTCGTCGATGCCATCGTCGATGACCATGACGCGGACAATCCCCGGGTGCTCGGTGTTGTTTGCGCCGGCAAGGGTGGGCTGAGGAGCGTTCGTGCCAAGGTCGTCGTCGATTGCTCGGCCGATGGCGATGTCGCCCATTATGCCGGTGTCCATACCCGTCAGGGGCGGGAAAGCGACGGCCTTTCCCAGCCGCAGACACTGTTCTTCCGCGTGCAGAACGTCGATGACCAGGCGGTGGAGGATTACATCCGCGCGCATCCGCAGGATTTTCGGCCTTTCGCCTCGATCGTCGCCAAGGCGACGGCCGAGGGCCGCTTTCCCGCGCCTCGCCGCGGCATCGGCCTTTACAAAACCATGGAACCGGGCGTCTGGCGCATCAATACCGGCCGCGTCTTGCGCCGCAATGGGACTGACGCCCTTGAACTCTCGCTTGCCGAGGTCGAAGGCCGGGAGCAGACCGTGGCGCTGCTCGATTTCTTCCGGAACAACCTGCCCGGCTTCGAGCAGGTGGAGCTGCGGGACACGGCAACCCAGATCGGCGTGCGGGAAACCCGACGGATCGATGGCGCCTACGAACTGACGCTGCAAGATTTGCATTCCGGCCGTGCCTTCGAAGATGTCGTGGCGTTGTGCGGCTATCCGCTCGATATTCACGACCCCACAGGTTCGGGCGGTGGGACCGGTGGCCAGGGGCTTGATGCGGCCAATATCTACCAGATACCCTACCGGGTCATGCTGCCGCGCGTTCATGAGGGCCTGCTGGTGTCCGGCCGCGCGGTCTCGGCGACGCATGAGGCGCTCAGCGCCATTCGCGTCATGCCGCCCTGTTTTGCGCTCGGCCAGGCGGCCGGTGTTGCCGCAGCACTTTCGGTCGGCAACAGGGCAAGCCCCCGGCATGTCGACTACGCGGATTTGCGCAGGGAACTTCTGGCCCAGGGCGCCTATCTTGGCTGACGGAAGGAGAAAGCGCGGAAGCTATATATCCGTGTTTTCTCAAGTCAGGCCTTCAGATGAAGGGTCACCAGCACGGTGCATTCGGAGCCATCGGCAAAGCGGGTTGCAACGCGCAGCCAATTGCCGAAGGCGTTGAGCCGGGCCACGGCAATGCCGTCCTGTTCGCCCGGCATGGCGAATTCCGTTCCTTCGCGAACCCAGTGCATGCCGTCAGGCGAGATCTCCACCCAGCCCTTGGGTACAGTGCCGACGGGAGGCTTCAACGCCCGAATAAAGAACACGGCTTCATGCGCCCAGCCGGCCTCATAGGGTTCGCTCGCGGCGTCACCGCTCCAGCGCTCATTGCGGGTTATCACCGCCGTGATGTTTTCGGGAAGCATCAAAAATCCCCTGAAATGCAGATGGAATCGACGTAGAGAAAGGCACGTTTTGCGACATCCGTCTCGGCGAACAGGCAGAAGTTCAGCATGCACCAGAGGTTTTTCATCGCCGGAATCCGGATCGACTCGAAGCCGGATACGTCGAAATTCCGGTCGTTGCACTGCAAGCAGGTCGCCTTCATGGAGGCGAGGTCGAAATCGAAGCGCATATAGCTCCAGTTCACCTTCGTCGGGATCTCGTTGTAGCAGAGCCGTTGTTCACCATCCGGCAGGTCCAGCCAGCCTTCGGGCGCCAGGTGATAGTGGCTTACGGTCTTGTCTTCCCGGCCGATGGCTGTGAAGGACGTGGTCTCACGTTTGTATTGCCATTTCTGCAAGTGCTTGCCGTCGAGTGCATTGAGAAAGCGCAGATGCGGCATAACCCGCTCGCCGTCTCCGTCGCGATCGCCGCATTGCAGGTCGAACAGGAAGCCGATCGATCGCACGTCGGTTTCCGATAGTTTCAGTTCCGTCGCCTCCGGCTTGAAGGTGAAGAAAATCTCGAAGCGGATCGGCCCGCGCTTGCGGAAGGTATGGCGCTTGATTGCAACGTTCTGGGCACCCGGTTTTGCCTTTGTGGCGATCTTCAGCGCGTAGGACGAATCCATGCCGCCGTGGGATCCTGCATCCCAATGCCCGAGAGTTGAGAGCATGGCGCTCGAGTGCTGGGCAAAGCCCGGCAGCATGACGTCGAGGCTGTCCTCGTAATTGCCGACCAACTGTGACCAGCCGCAATGCCCGCGCGAAAAATCGTCAAAGGACAGGATGCGCGGCAGAGGATCGAAACGGCTAAGCGCCGGATCTGCGCGAAGCATGGCGAGCCTCATGGCTTCCATTATGTCGGCTGTGGAAGAGGGGGCTGATGTCGTCATTATGGCGTTGACCTCACTGCATGCGGAGCCGGCTGACGGCGTCCCAATCGATTTCGATGCCGAGACCCGGCCGTGTCGGCACGTCGAGCCTGCCGTTCTTCTGGCGCAGGCATCCGGGCGCCAGATCGGCCAGGTCGCGCTTGAAGGGGCTAAGATCGCATTCGCATTCCATCATCCGGAAATTCGGAAGGGCGGCCGCCAGATGCGCGCTGGCCGTCTCGCAGATAATGCCGGACATGCCGATATGCGGGGCGTAGCCCACATCGTGCAGGGCGGCATAGTCTGCCATGCGCCGTGTTTCGGATATGCCGCCGGCACGGGCGACATCCGGCTGCAGGATTGAAAGGGTGCGGTTGGCGACGAGACGCTGCGCCTGATCGGCGGTAAAGTTGCTCTCTCCGGCTGCGAGCGGCACGTCGCAGCGTTTGCGAAGTTCTTCGTAGCCTTGCTCGTTTTCCGGCGCCAGCGGCTCCTCGAACCAGAAGTAGCCGTTGGCCGAAAGTGCCCTGCCGACTTCGATCGCCTGGTCCAGATCATAGGCCCAGTTGGCGTCCACACAGAGTTCGATATCGTCGCCGGCGCGTTTGCGCAGCCGTTCGATGCGCCGGCAGGCTTCCTTGACGGGATTGGCCATCTTGACTTTGATGCGCGGAAATCCCTCGCCGATATAACGCTCCAGTTCCCGATCCGCCTCAGCATCGTCGACCCAGTTTACGGCGGCGGCATAGACTTCGATCGTTTCCCGGCCGATGCCACCAAGCAGCTTGGCGATCGGCATGCCCGCGGCCTTGCCCATGATGTCCCACAGCGCGATGTCGACGCCTGCGATCGCCTCGATCAGCATGCCGCCGGCGCGGCCTGACAGCGAGCGCCGCATGGATTGCCAGAGCGCGCCGATGTTGCGTGCGTCCTGTCCGATCAGCCGTGGCTTTAAAGAGGTTTCGATCAGTTCCGCATAGGCCTTGGGCGAAAACCGGGCCAGAACCTCACCGACGCCGACAATGCCGGCATCGGTGCGCACTTCGACGAGAACCATCGAGACCTCGTGATAGGTGCCCCAGGACGTGACGGTCGGTTTGGGCAGCATCTGGCTGAGCGGATGAGCGACGACATCTGAAATGAGGATCGCCTGTCCGGTCGAACGTTGCACGGAATCCATCGGCTCTTTCGTTCCCAATGTTTTGCTTGTTGCTCCGGGTTTGCTCGCTGCTTTGGGGCGTGTCTGTTATTCCTAGCGAGATGTTCGCGACTTGGCAACTGATAAACCTAGTTGCTAAGTTGGAAACTGCATGTTAGCTTTGTGAATATGAGGATCGAGATGAGTGAAATTCCCGAAAGGAAACCCGTTTTCACCGCCAAGCCGCCGAACCCTTCGCGGTTGGCGGATGGGGTGTCCGATGCGATTGCCGCCGCACTCTTTGATGGACGAATCTCGCCTGGCGAGCCGTTGCCGCCCGAAGGGGAGATCGCCAGGGAATTCGGCGTCTCGAAGCCGATCGCCCGCGAGGCGCTTCGTCAGTTGACGGCAGCCGGGCTGATCTTCACCCAACAAGGCAAGGTTGCCCGCGCCAAGGCCCTGAGCGGCGACTCGATGGACAAAATCTACGGCTACGCGGTCCGCTCCAGTCTCAAGCGGCTGCGCGAAGCCAATGAAATGCGCCGTGTCGTCGAGACGGGAATTGCCCGGCTCGCCGCCGAACGTCGCGATCCGGAAGGTCTGGAGATCATGCGGCAGGGCTTGGCAGGCATGCTCGCTTCCGTGAAGGAGCCTTCCGGCTTTACCGCCGCCGACATCCTGTTTCACCTCGGCCTTGCCGTGACGACGGGTAATTACATGATCCGCGTGCACATGGAGAGCATGCGTTCCGTGCAGCGCGAGGTGTCGGAATTGTTTTCACGTCGCGCCAATCGCAGCGACGCTGACTGGCGAGCAACGATTGACCGGCATCAGGCGATTTACGACGCAATTGCAGTTGGTGATGCCGATCTCGCCGAGCAAAAAATCAGGCAGCATTTCGAAGCTGCCGACATTGCCTCGCTCGAGGTGGCCGACAAGCTGAAAGATGCCGAGCGATGAGCGCCGCGCGCTTCTCACTGAAAGGCCGGCGCGCGCTGGTGACCGGTGCCAGTTCCGGCATCGGCCGGGCTGTTGCGCTTGGCCTTGCGGAGCATGGAGCGGAACTGATCCTGCATCATTTCGGTAATGAGACGGGCGCGAGCGAGGTGGCCCGGGTGACCGGCGGCACAGCGCCGGTACTGGAAGCAGACTTCACCGACGGGCGTGCGACGCAGGCTTTTGCCGATGAAGTGCTCGGGACATGCGGCCCGATCGATATCCTCATTGCCAATGCCGCCATCGAACATCGACGGCCCTGGCAGGAATTGAATGAGGCGCATGTCAACGCCCATGTGGCATCGAATTTCTCGGCGCTGCTGACGCTGACGGCAAAGCTGGTTCCGCCGATGGCCGAGCGGGGCTGGGGCAGGGTCGTCGCCACAGGCAGTATCATGGCGGTGCGACCGCGGGCGGAAACGCTTGTTTATGCGTCGCTCAAGGCGGCGCAGTTGACTGCGATCAGGTCGATTGCGCGCGATATCGGCCATCGCGGCGTCACGCTGAATGTGGTTTCGCCGGGTGCGATCGAGATCGAGGCCAATGCCGCGCGCTACGGCGACCCGGCGTTCCGCAAAGCGGTAGCCGCCAAGATCCCTGTGGGCAGGCCGGGCCAGCCGCAGGACCTGGTTGGGGCGTTTGTTTTTTTGTGCAGCGATGCTGCCAGCTACATTACGGGTGCAAATATCCCGGTCGACGGAGGATGGTCGATCGGAGACGCGCCCGGGAGCCTTCCGCACGCTGCCGGGTGAGCGGCTTGAGGCAAGGTTTTCGAGATCATGCGGCGGAACCATCCGCCGCAGCTTGCAGCCAAACGCTGGGCGAATGCCGCTTGCATTCAGTCGGCGAAGGCTGATTGCCGACGACCAAAAAGGGAGGAAACCATGAAGGCCGCATTAGCAGGTATCGCAGCATCCGCGTTGACATTGTGCATATCGACGTCTGCCGTCTTCGCGACGGATCTCCGCATGACGGTCTGGACCGGGAACGAGGCTCATCTGAAGATGCTGAATGGCATTGCGGAGAGCTTTAAAGCCACACATCCCGACGTCAACGTGAAGTTCGAGACCGTGCCGGTCAACGACTACACGCAGAAACTGACCTTCCAGATCGCCGGCGGCAATGCTCCCGACATAGCCTGGATGATGGAGGATGCCGCTCCGGCTTTCGAAAACGCCAATCTTCTGAAGGATCTCGGCCCGACGCTCAAGGCGGCGGAAGGCTATGATTTCGACGATTTCTCGAAGCCGGCCATGGGCCTCTGGCAGAAGGACGAAACGGTCTACGGCATTCCGTTCTCCACCTCGCCTTTCATGATCTACTACAACAAGGACATGTTCGACAAAGCCGGGCTCGAAGACCCGCTGACGCTCGCCGCCAAGGGCGAATGGGACATGGACAAGTTCCAGGAAGTCTCCAAGAAGCTCGCGGAAACCAATCCCGGCAAATGGGGCTTCGAGTTCAAGGATGGCGAAGGCTATGCCTCTCGCATGACCCATGCCCTTCTGCCGCCAATCCGCGCCTATGGTGGCGATATCTGGTCGAACAAGGAATGCGGCTTCGACAAGCCCGAAGCCGTCAAGGCGGTCAAGCAGTTGCATGACATGGTCTTCAAGGACAAGTCCATCGTTCCGCCGGGCGAACAGGGCGATTACTTCTCCGGCAATTCGGCGATGACGGTCAACCAGATTTCCCGTGCTTCGAAGATGGCGGAAGCCGGCTTCAAGTGGGGCATCGCACCGTTGCCCACCGGCCCAGGTGGTCAGTCACCCGTTATCGGCCAGGCCGGTCTTGTTGTGTTCGCCCAAGGCAAGAATACGGAAATCGCCGCGGAATTCGTAGCGCATATGACCAACAAGGAAAATGTCGCCACCATGGCGCAGTTCTTCCCGCCGGCCCGCAAGAGCGTTCTGCAGGCCGATGCATTCATCAACGGCAACAAGCTCGTGCCGCCCGAGATGATGAAGAATGTGGCTGCCGCTATAGAAAAGGGCCGGGTGGTTTCGGCCAACGAAAAAGCGCCCCAGATCCTTGCCGCTATGGCGCCTCGTGTCGATGCCCTGTGGAAGCCGGATGCCGATGTCGATGCCGCCATCAAGGGCATCTGTGCGGCAATCCAGCCGCTGCTTTGATCAGAACGAAGATGGCCGATACCGTTCATAACTCCATTCGAACCGGCCAAAAGACCTGGCTGACGTTGAAGATGAGAGAGATGATGGAGGCGTGGCTGTTCGTCAGTCCCACCTTCATCGGCTTCCTCATCTTCTTCCTCGGTCCGCTCTGCGCAGTGGTCTATTATTCAATGACCGAATGGAACCTGCTCAGCCAGCAGGCCACCTTCGTAGGCCTTGCCAATTTTCAGAATGCGTTGCTCGAAAACCCTGACTTTTGGCTTGTGGTACGCAATTCGGTTGTTTTCGCGATCGGTCTCGTGCCGCTCAACATGGCGCTCGCGCTCGCCTTGGCGCTCGCCCTTTCCCGGCCGTTCTTCGGGGTCGTGTTCTTTCGCACGGTGTTTTTCGCTCCCGTCATCACCTCGGCCATCGCCTGGGCGATCGTCTGGAAGTTTCTGCTGCAGGGAGAAGGCGGTTTCATCAACCAGGTACTGGCGCTGGTCGGGATCACCGGTCCAAACTGGCTGCGTGAACCGAACTGGGCCATGGCGGCGGTCATCGTCACCCGCGTCATCAAGATGGTCGGCCTCAACATGATCCTCTACATTGCGGCGCTGCAAGCGATCCCGCGGGACTATGAAGAGGCGGCGCGCCTGGAGGGCGCCTCACGCCGGCAGATTTTCAGCATGATCACCTGGCCGTTGCTGGCGCCGACCACGCTCGTCATCATGGTCATCACGACGATCGGCTCTTTCAAGGTGTTCGATCACATATATCAGATGACCGGTGGCGGCCCGGAAAACGGCACACTGGTGCTTGCCTTCTACATCTACCAGCAGGGCTTCAAGTTCTTCAATGTCGGCTATGCCTCGGCGCTCGCGATGATCATGTTCGTGATGATCATGGCGCTGACACTGGTGCAGGTGATGCTGCGGAGAAAGGGATCGGAGTGACCCAGCGCCAAATCCAGATGCTCTACCGCACCTGCTGGACGATCGCACTGCTGATCGCCGCCATTCCTTTTGTTTTCCCATTCGTTTGGATGGTGTCTGCCGGCTTCAAGAGCGTGACCGAGATATTCGGTGCGCCGACGCTTATTCCGCGCGTCTGGCGCTGGCAGAATTTCGTTGAAGTGTTCACATATCAGCCGTTCGCGCGGCAGTATTTCAACTCGCTTTACATCGCGATCGTGGTGACGGCGCTCACCCTCGCCATCTCGTCCCTGGCCGGCTATGCGCTGGCGCGCATGCGGTTTGCCGGTGCCGGGCTGCTGATGCTTTTTCTGATCTCGGCGCTCATGGTGCCGGAGGAAGTGACGATCATTCCGAACTTCTTCCTGATGCGTTGGTTTGGTTTGGTGGATACTCACTGGCCGCTGATCCTGCTGCCCACCTTCGGCCCTCATGGGGTGATGGCAACGTTCCTGATGCGCCAGTACTTCCTGGCCCTGCCCAAGGAACTGGAAGAAGCCGGCAAGATGGACGGCCTCTCACGCTTCGGCGTTTGGTGGAAGATAGCGCTGCCGATGGCGCGTCCAGCCCTGGCTGCGGTTTCCATCATCACCTTTCTGTTCTCGTGGAACCTGTTCCTGGAGCCGCTGATCTTTCTGAGCTCGCTCGACATGTTCACGCTGCCTTTGGCCCTGTCGAACTTCAACGATAGCTACGGCTTACCGTTGTGGACCCTGCAGCTTGCCGCTACCAGCCTTGCCGTGGTGCCGATCCTGATCGTCTATCTGATCGCCCAGCGGCAGATCATCGAAAGTTTTGCGCTATCAGGCGTGAAGGGATGAGGAATTTTCGTTCATGAGCAGTGTATCGCTTAAAGGCATCGAAAAACGCTTCGGCGCCGTCGAGGTCATCCGTGGTGTCGATCTCAGGATCGATCCGGGCGAGTTCGTCGTATTCGTCGGTCCGTCAGGCTGCGGCAAGTCAACGTTGCTGCGGCTGATTTCGGGGCTGGAATATCTCAGCGGCGGTGAACTTGCGATTGGCGGCCGGGTGGTCAACGAAGTGCCGGCTTCGAAACGCGGCGTTGCCATGGTCTTCCAATCCTATGCCCTTTATCCGCACCTGACCGTCCGGGACAATATGGGTTTCGGGCTGAAGGTCCGCAAAGTTCCGGCACAGGAGCGTCAGAAGCGTGTCGATGAAGCAAGCGCCACGCTGAAGCTCGAAGCATTGCTCGATCGCTACCCCCGCGAGCTTTCCGGCGGTCAGCGGCAGCGCGTCGCGATCGGCCGGGCCATCGTCGGAAATCCCGATGTCTTCCTGTTCGACGAACCGCTGTCGAACCTCGATGCAGAGTTGCGCGTGCACATGCGCTCTGAAATCGCCGCACTGCACAAGCGGCTCTCCACGACGATGATCTATGTAACGCATGACCAGATCGAAGCGATGACGCTCGCCGACAAGATCGTGGTTCTGCGCGACGGCCGTGTCGAGCAGGTCGGCTCCCCCCGGGAACTATACGAGCGGCCGGCAAATATCTTCGTGGCGCAATTCATCGGAAGCCCAAAAATGAATCTGCTCCCGGCAGATATCGCGCCTTTGCTGACAGGCGCAACGGTAGCGGATACCGCCGCCGAGACCATCGGGATAAGGCCGGAGCATCTGATCGTCGTGGAACCTCGAGAGGGGACGCTGCGCGGAACCGTCGGGCTTTGCGAATATACCGGGGCGGTAACGCTGCTCCACGTCAAGTTGCCGGCTGGGCACGATTGCCTCGTTCTGTACGACGGTGGTGACATGAAGGCGGGAAACCAAATCGGACTCACCGCCGATGTCTCGAAGGTGCACTTTTTCAATGGCAACGGGCAGACAATAAAGCGGACGGAACAAGGCCGGACTGCTTGAGCGTACCGCCGCTTTTGGCGCGGGCGCGACCCGCAGAAGTCTCTTAAGAGCCGGGTTCGTCTACTCGCCCTGGCGCAAGTTGCGAAGCCGGTCGAAAAGGACGGCGAGCACGATTGCGCCACCGATAAAGCAGCCCTGCCAGAACGCGTTGATGCCAAGCAGGCCAAGACTGTTGCGGATGATCTCGATGAGTGCGGCGCCGACCAAGGCTCCAAAGGCGGTGCCAACGCCGCCGGCCAGATTGGCGCCGCCGATAACCGCAGCGGCAATGACCTGAAGTTCCATCCCGGCGCCGATATTTGTGGTGACGGCGCCGAGCCAACCGGTTTGAATGATGCCGGCAACCCCCGCCGAGAGGGCCGAAATCATATAGACGATGACCTTGATCCTTGGCACGGGAACGCCCGTCAGTGTCGCGGCGTGCTCATTGCCGCCGATCGCAAAAACATAGCGGCCGAACTTGGTCCAGCGCAGCACGAAACCGGTAATGAGTGCCAGCACGACCATGTAAAGCACTGGATTGGCGATGCCAAAAACCCAGGCGCCGCCACCCAGCGCCAACAGTTTGTCGTGATCAGGTCCGAACTCAAAAACCACAGTGTTGTTGGATGCAACCATCGCAAGGCTGCGCGCAATCGACAACATGCCGAGTGTGACGACGAAAGGCGGGAAGCCGAGATAGGCAATCAAGACGCCGTTGAAAGCTCCGACCAGAAGAGCCGTACCGATCGAGGCCGCGATGCCGACTTCAATACTGTATCCCGCATGCATGACCACCGCCAGCACCATGCTGCACAGGCAAAGTACGGAGCCAACGGACAAATCGATGCCGCCGGTGATGATGACCAGCGTCATGCCCAGCGCGATAATGGCGACGAAGGTGACGTTGCGGGTGATGTTGTAGATGTTCTTCGCCGTCGCAAAGGAGTCCGTTGCCATCGACAGAAAAATGCAGGCTAGAATGACTGCAATCAGCACCCAGAATGTCTGACCGCTCATGATCGTTGCAAGCCAGCTCCGTTGCTTCTGTCCGATCGTTTGGTCAAGTGTAATCGCCATCGTCGACCTTCTTCCTTCCTGTTGCAACGGATAGCATCGATCACACCTGTTCGATGGCGCCGGTAATCAGTCCCGTCACTTCCTCCGGCGAACTTGCCGCAATCTGCTTGTCGGCTACTTTTCTGCCTCGCCGCATCACGATCACACGGTCGGCGACCGAAAAGACGTCGGGCATGCGGTGACTGATCAGGACAACGACAATGCCCCGGTCCCGCAATTGGCGGATCAGATTCAGAACCTCAGCGACCTGGCGCACGGAAATGGCTGCGGTCGGCTCGTCCATCAATACGATTTTCGCTTCCGACAGCATCGTGCGGCCGATAGCGACCGCTTGGCGCTGGCCGCCTGACATTTGCTTGACGAGATCGCGCGCCCGCGTCTCGGATTTGAGCTCGCGAAATATCTCGCCGGCGCGCTTGTACATGGCCTTGTGGTCGAGGATGCGAAGAGGCCATACGCCGCGGCGCAATTCTCGTCCGAGGAACACGTTCGCTGCCGCCGTCAGATTGTTGCAGAGCGCCAAATCCTGGTGAACGATCTCGATGCCATGCTGACGCGCTTCCTTCGGCCGATGAAGCACGAGATCGGCGCCGTCGAGCCGCATGGTTCCATGGCTCGGCCGGAAGTTGCCGGCGATCATCTTCACCAGTGTGGACTTGCCAGCCCCGTTGTCGCCCATCAGGCCGACAACCTGCCCCGCCTCGAGCGAAAACGAAACATCGTTGACCGCCTGGATGGCACCGAAATGTTTGGAAACATTGCTGAGCTCAAGAACCGCCACCAGCCTCCTCGCCTCCCAAAACCTGCGGGCTATCCATCGCACCGAACCCTGCTTGTCTTCGAGGCAAGGCTCCGGCGAGTTCGCTTTCCAGTATCCTCCCAGGAAAGCGATTGGGAGCATTTACGCAAAACCCTGCGACAGCGTCAACTCATTGTCCCGGCAATTGGCCTTATTGTCGCAAAAATCTGTTTTGTCAGACAAATATCATTTGACGAGAGTGGCGCGCAGATATTAGCTATCAATGGGGGAGAAACGGCATGCTGATCCTTGTGACCGGAGCGACGGGCAAGGTCGGGCGGCGCTTTATTGCTGGGCTGCTTGACGATCCGAGATTTTCCAAAGCCCGTATTCGTGCGCTTTGTCATAATCGTTTGTACGAGGCGACCGATCGTGTCGACGTCTTCCAAGGCTCGATCGCCGATCGCGATGTCGTAGCAGCGGCGCTGGATGACGTTACCCATGTCGTGCATCTCGCCACATGCAAGGAAACGCCTGAAGACATCATGGATGTTACGGTCAAAGGTCTCTTTTGGCTGCTCGAGGAGTTCCGTACGAGCGTGACGGCACGCCAATTCATCCTGATCGGTGGTGATGCGGGTGTGGGACATTTCCACTATCGCCACGACGGCCCGATCACCGAGAACGCTCGCCATTGTGCCTATCCGGGAAGCTATGCCCTCTCCAAAGTCCTGGAAGAGGTCATGCTGGAGCAGTTTGGCATTCAGTACGGCCTCAATGGCTGTTGTCTGCGCGCACCCTGGATCATGGAAAAGGACGATTTCAAGTATTCGCTGTCTTTTGGAGACGACGTCTTTGGTGGTCCGGACTGGAAGACGCTCGTTCCGGAAGACGCGGCACGGCGCTATGCGGCGATGGGTACGGTGCCGCTGCTCTTGGATGCCGACGGACGTGCACTGAAGCGCAATTTCGTCCATGTCGATGACCTTGTGTCGGCAATACTGGCAGCGATCGACAACCCGCGGGCAGAGCGGCAGCTCTTCAATATCTGCATGGATCGCCCCGTCGACTATGCTGAAGTCGCCGCCTATCTCTTGCGCACGCGCAATCTCGGCTCTGTCGACATACCGAGCCGCTTCCATTCCAATTGGATGGACAACAGCAAGGCGAAATACCTGCTGGATTGGCGGCCAAACTACGATCTCGAAATGCTTATCGACTCGGCTTGGCAATACGAGCGTTCAAAGGAGGAGCCTCGCATCGTCTGGTATCCGGGTTGATTTCGTGTGGCGGGCACGCGGTGTCCGTCTGTTTCAAGGGAGGAAACTATGAGGAAGGCACTACTACTTACAGCCGCAGTTTTAGCACTGACCGCCGGGCAAGCCCTGGCCAAGAAGCAACTCGTCATCGTCGTCAAGGGCCTCGACAATCCGTTCTTCGAAGCAATCAATCAAGGTTGCCAGAAGTGGAACAAGGAGAACCCAACTTCGGAATACGAATGCTTCTACACCGGTCCAGCATCGACATCCGATGAAGCCGGCGAAGCGCAGATCGTTCAGGATATGTTGGGCAAGGCAGACACGGCTGCAATTGCAATCTCGCCGTCAAATGCAAAGCTCATCGCCCAGACTTTGAAGACGGCCAATCCGACGGTTCCGGTGATGACGCTCGATGCCGATCTTGCCGCCGAGGATGCAGCGTTGCGCAAGACCTATCTCGGCACCGACAACTATCTGATGGGCGCCCGCATCGGCGAATACATCAAGAAGGGCAAGCCGAAGGGCGGCAAGATTTGCACGATCGAAGGCAATCCAGGAGCGGACAATATTCTACGCCGCGCACAAGGGATGCGCGACACGCTTACTGGTCAGAAAGGCTTGACCGAGCTGAAAGGCGAGGGTGGTTGGACCGAGGTCGCCGGCTGCCCGGTGTTCACCAATGACGACGGTGCCAAAGGCGTTCAGGCAATGACCGATATCCTCGCGGCCAATCCCGACTTGGACGCATTCGGTATTATGGGTGGCTGGCCATTGTTCGGCGCGCCGCAACCTTATCGCGACCTGTTCAAGCCGATGGCCGACAAGATCGCCAGCAACGATTTCGTCATTGGTGCCGCCGACACGATCGGCGACGAGGTCGCCATTGCGAAGGAAGGACTGGTGACGGCGCTCGTCGGCCAACGGCCGTTCGAGATGGGCTACAAGGCACCGTCGGTGATGATGGATCTGATTGCCGGCAAGCCGGTTGAAGATCCGGTCTTCACCGGGCTCGATGAGTGCACGAAGGATACAGTCGACACCTGCATTCAAAAGTAGCTTCACGGTTTGGCGCACCCAGTTCAAGGGTGCGCCGACTGTTCTCACGAGACGGATCGAGAGATCCGCTGGGCTTGACGCGCCCTGAATTCCGCGCTTTGTGCCAGCGTCAATCGCAGGCGACTTCCTCGTTATTACGATTGTTGTGATCATACGTGCAGACAGTCGAAAGAATGCTGAGGCAGTAGAAATAAATGCCTGACAAAAAATCGGGAAAGCCAACGGCTGCGCTCGAGGTGGTGATGGTTGACCGCTCGGCCACCACAAGGCGCCCAAATTCTCCCCGCATGACTGGGGCGAGTGTTCATGTGTCTTTGGCAGGCGAGATCGGTCTGCGAATCGTGCGCGGCGACTATCCGCCGGGCACGATCCTGCCTAATGAAGCAAAATGGTCGGAAGTCTTTGAGGTCAGCCGATCGGCGGTGCGCGAAGCGATCAAGATGTTGATGGCCAAGGGCCTGCTTTCTTCCCGCCCGAAAATCGGCAGCTGGGTCGAACCCAAGGAACGTTGGAACCTGCTGGATCGAGATGTCTTGGGCTGGTATGCGGCATCTCCTGATCGCGAATCCTTTCTGAGGGCCGTGCAAGAACTCAGGCATATGATCGAGCCGGAAGCGACCGCGCTTGCTGCGGAACGCCGAACTGACGAGCAAATGAACGCGATCAACCAGGCCCTGCATGACATGGATCAGGCGACATCGCTCCAGCAGCGAACAGAAGCCGATGCGCGATTTCATATCGCGATCTTACGCGCCTCGGGAAATGATCTGCTGGTGCCGCTCGGCGTATTGATCGAATCGGCGCTGAACCACCTCTTCGCCCATGTGACGCGGGAGGAAGACAATTTGCGATATGCGCTGAAACTTCATGAAAATATTGAGAAAAGCATTCGGCTGCAGCGACCGACCATGGCGCGCAACGCAGTCCGCAAGGCGTTGGCAAATACCGACGAAATCATCGCCCGGTGGTCACGATAGATTTTTGCATCCTCTCCGACTGGCGCGTTGCCGATAGCTTGATGCAGGGGAATTCAACCTCCTATAGTCCTCGATGCCTACCCAAAACCCGCGGCTTGTGCTACTTTCCTTGGCAACCTTCGGGGGCTGAGCCATGCGTGGGCTGCTTGCATCGGTGGCGTTGATTTTCACAGCGACGGTGGCCGCTGCGGAGAGCCCTTTGTTCGATGCCGTTGCCACTGGAAACACCGCCGTCGTCGAGCAGGTTCTGGCTACCGGTGCCGATGTCGACAGTCGGGCACGCGATCAGGCAACACCTCTTATCAACGCTGCGCTCGGAGCCCAGCTTGCCATAGCCGAATTGCTGATCGGCAAAGGGGCCGACGTCATGGCTCGGAACTCGGGCGGCTTTACGCCGCTTCATGCCGCGGCCTTTTCCGGCAGCGTGCCGATCAGCAAACTACTTCTCTCCCATGGCGCGACGCTCGACGATGCGGCCAATAAAGCAGGTGTGACACCGCTGATGGTCGCCGGTGAGGAAAACCACGTGGCTCTCGCCACGTTTCTTCTCGCTGAGGGGGCTGACGTCGGTCATGCGGAGGTTCACGGCTACACGCCAATCACGCGAGCAATCTGGAAGGGCAACTCGGACATCGTGCGGCTTTTTAAGCGGCATGGTGCGCCTTGCCCTCCGGCCAGCCGCATCGGCGAGAAAGAATACGCGAAGTGCATGGAAATCCATGATTGAATAGGAGGCACAGATGTATGCGGGGACCAGAAGCGGTGTGCGAGGAATTGCTATGGCGGTGTTCGTTGTGGCTTTGGTAGCTGCCGGTGGACCGCGGGCTTTCGCCGACGACTCGGTAAACACGGGGTATTTCGGCGGCGTGGCAATCATGGGATACGACCCCGTTGCCTATTTCACCGAAGGCAAAGCGGTGAAAGGCTCCGAGGAATTCTCCCACGAATGGCTGGGGACGCCGTGGCTTTTTGCCAATGCCAAACACCGTGAAATGTTCATCAGCGAGCCGATCAAATATGCGCCTCAATATGGCGGCTACTGCGCGGGCGAGGTGGCTCTCGGATCGGTGACGGTCAACGTCGATCCGGAAGCATTCAAGATCATCGAGGGCAAGCTTTACCTGATCTACGACAAGGGATCGGCAGAAGGGTTTGCCGCTCATGTGGCCGAAGCAGTGCCGAAAGCCGATAGAAACTGGCCGAAGGTCGCAGCCGATCTCGAACGCGATCAGTATCACTGACCGGTGGAGCGCGGCTATTTGACGGGCGAAAAATAGAAGACCTTCGTAGAGTTCACGTAAGCATAGCTGGTTTCAGCGGGCGAGTTTGCAGGTCTGTAGATCGGGCCGCAATCGGCTCGTCCAAATGCGTTTTCACTCTGCTCGCAAAGCATGTCGCCATTGACGAAAACCGTTCCGGTGACCATCTGCGTCGTCGAGCGGAAGGCCGCCTTGCCGTCGCGTTCGATTTGCATGAGTGCAGGGCTTCCTGAGGGCTCGGTCTTGCCCCGGAGGAGTTTGCCCATGACGATACTTGCGATTTCTTCACCGTGCAGGCGTTCGTGCTCGTTGCCCTTGAAACCGAACGGCCACTCCGGCAGGCCGGCCTCGCGCAGAGCATCGAGGATAAACGCCAAATCCTGCTCGTTGCGGAAATGGGCATTGCTGAGACGCCAGTCCGCCAGAGAATCGCGCCCAGCCAGTAAGCGAAGTCCCTCGGCGACAGTCGCACGGGCGTCGTCGAGGCGACCGGCACGGACATAGGCCATAGCGAGTGGGGTAACGAAATCGCCATTTCCCGGAGAACCATCGCGCGCGCGTTCGAAGCTGTCGATGGCCTTCGTGTAGTCGCGCTGCAAATAAAATACCAGGCCAGCAGTATATCGGTTGATGGCGGAGAGGTTCGGATCGTGCCTGAGCGCCGTGTCCACGGCCGCGCCGGCCTCGGCATGATTGCCGGAGAACAATTGAACGTATGCCAACGCCATATGAGCTTCGGCATCGGCAGACCCGAGCGAAACTGCCTGCTGCGCCGAGGTGACCGCCTGCTCGTAGCGGCGGTCCACGACTTGCATGACGGCAAGAACGGCGTATGGCGATGAAAGAGCCGAGTCGAGCGCCAGCGCGCGACTTGCCTTCTCGTAGGCCCTTTTTCGCGCCGGCGCGCTCTGGAGAACGTCGTCGTAAGCGCTTCGCCAGACATAGGCGGTCGCGTGCGCGTCGGCCGCGAAGGCCTCTGCAAAACCGGGGTCGAGCGCCTCCGCCTTGTCAAAGAGCGCCAGTGCCTCGAGCAGCCGGGAACGGCGGCCGGTACGCGTCGCCTGCTCGGCACGAAGGTAGTAGTCGTATGCCTCGAGATTGGCGGTCGGCGGACGGGTAATCCGTTCCGTCTCAGATTGAGTGAGTTTCAGGCCGAGCGCTTCGGCGATCTGCCGACTGAGCTCATCCTGCACAGCCATGACATCCGCCGCGGCGCGGTTAAATCGGTTGGCCCACAAGTGGTCGCCGCTTGCGGCATCGCTCAGTTGCGCATTGACGCGGATTTGATCGCCTATCCGTTGCACGCTGCCCTCAACGACAAACCGCACGCCGAGATCGCGTCCGATGTCGGCCAAAACGAGAGGCTTGCCTTTGTATGCAAACACCGAATTGTGACCGATGACGTCAAGGTCCGAAAGCATGGTCAGATCGGCAATCAGGCTGTCGGTAATGCCATCCGTGAAATAATCCTGGCCGGCGTCGCTACTCAAATTGGCGAAGGGAAGCACCGCTACCGACGGACGTTGGGGCACAGACGGCCATTGCCATACGAAGACAATCGCAGCGGCCGCAATCAACAGCGCTGCAAGTGTGGCCAGGATGATCGCCCGGCGGCGCGGCCGACGGGAGGCGACGACCTTGCCTGCCTCGGAGGGATCTAACAGAACACGATAGACGCGAACCGGATCGGCTATGTTCTTCAGTTGCTGCTCACCGAGAGAGGAGAAACCGACCTCAGCCTTGTGTACCGTGTGATCGAATGCGGTGCCGGATATGCAAATTCCGCCGGGCTGGGCAAGACTTTCCAGCCGCGCGGCTATGTTGACGCCGTCACCGTGAATGTCCTCTCCTTCGACGATGACATCGCCGAGATTGACGCCGATGCGAAAAAGCATCCGCTGTTCGGGCCGCAGGGCCGCGTTGCGTTCCGCCTTCTGTTGCTGGATTTTGACGGCGCAGCGCAAGGCATCCACCACGCTATGGAACTCAACCAGGATCCCGTCGCCCATCGTCTTGATCAGGCGGCCGTGGTGCGTGGCGATCTTCGGCTCGAAGAGTTCGTGGAGGTCGGTGTGGAAGCGGATACGCGTTCCCTCTTCGTCGATCTCGCTCATGCGGCTGTAACCGACCACATCCGCAATCAGGACTGCTGCAAGGCGGCGCTCCATACCAGCTCTTTCCGGGTGTCCGATCACCTGCCGTTATCTTACAGCAGGTGCCGTGCCGTTGCTATCAGAGTTGCCCGAAGTGGCATCACGTTCGCTGGCCACATGCTCTCTTGGAGAGGGCGTAATCTGAGAGGCTGCTCGCGCGTCCATCCATAGAATGAGCAGTTCGCGATATCGGCTCGACAGCTGCTCCCCTCAGCGTAGACCAAGATCCGCTATTGTAAGTCCTGCCTTACGAAGTCCTTCCACGCGGCGGTCAAAGTCCTCCGGGTTTCGAAATGGAAGGACCCGCCGGCGGCGCTCGACAGAAAAATCGGGATTGATCCGGAGTGCCTTCTCCCAGGCCTGCCGGCTCTCCTCCGGCCGGCCGAGGTGCCCATAGCATGAGGCAAGCAGGGCGTAGGCGGTCTCCGACTGGGAGTTTTGTTGGAGCCGCTGCTCGATGGCGACAATCGCTTGTTCATATTCGCCGAGAGAAAAGCGCGCATCGGCGCGAAATTGGAAGAGAATGTCCGGATGGTGCGGGTCGAGCCGCATCGATGCATCGAGTGTTTCCAGGGCGCCTGCGGGATCGCCGGAGAATATCTGGATATGGGCCATCAGTAGCAGAAGCTCTGCGGAGTTGGGCTGCAGCGCGAGGCCCTGCTGCACCTCTGCCCGCGCCCGGTCCAGTTCCCGGTTCCACATGCAAGCCATGCCCAGTGCGAAGCGGCCGTTGGGCTGTTCCTCGGCCATCTCCACGGCCTGCTGCGCGAGATCCTTCCCGATCCGCAGCGAGCCTTCTGGATCGGTGCTCCAGGCGTTGACGTAGTCGAGCACGTGGGTGAAGGAAATGAGGGCCTGGGCGGCTGCATATTGCGGATCGATGGCGATGGCGTCGGCCGCCAGGCTGCGGGCGGCTCTGTTTCCGGTTCGGGTATGGGCCGACGCCTGCTCGCGGCCACGTAACAACAACTCGTAAGCGTTGACATTGAGTGCGCGCCCTTGGACTAATCGATCCTGGTCGCCATGCGTGAGGTTCAGCCTGAGCGCGGCCACGATCTCCTGGGTGAGCTCATCCTGAACCGCGAAAATGTCGGTGAGGTCGCGATCAAACCGGCTGGCCCAGATATGTCCGCCATTGCTGGCGTCGATCAATTGGGCGGTGACACGCACACGGTTGCCGGCCTTGCGCACGCTGCCCTCAAGGACATAGCGGACGCCGAGCGCCTTGGCCATATCAGGCACCGAGGCTGTTACATTCTTGTAGACGAAGGATGAGTTGCGGGCGATGACGTGCAATTCGGACAGCTTCGAGAGGTCGGTGATGATGTCCTCGCTGATACCGTCGGAGAAATACTCCTGTTCGGCATCGCCGCTCATGTTGTTGAACGCCAGTACGGCGATGGACGGCTTGTCGGGAACGACCGGAACTGACGGCATTTCGATTGCGGGCCGCACCTGTCGTGCCGGGTTCGGCTGCGGAGTTCCGATCTGGAGCGAATAGACCTGCATCGGTTCAGCGATATTCTTAAGCTCAATTTTGCCGAGATCTGTCACGGCAAGGTCAAGCCGTGCTTTCACCTGGCGGTAGGCGTCTTCGGAAAGACAAATGGCGCCCGGCTTGGCAATTCCCTCCAACCGCGCGGCGATATTGACGCCGTCGCCCATCAAGTCGCCGTCATTCTCCTCGACCACATCTCCCAGATGGATCCCGACCCGGAACTCGATGCGATGTTCAGGCGACACGCCGATATTGCGCTCGACCATGGCAGTCTGCACTTCGATCGCGCAGCGCACGGCGTCCACGACGCTGCGAAACTCGATGAGGCTTCCGTCACCGGTACGCTTGACGACCCGGCCATTGTGCACGGCAATGGTCGGATCGACCAGGTCGCTGCGCAACGTTCTCAGCCGCGCCAGGATGCGATCCTCATCCGCACCGGCGAGGCGGCTGTAGCCGACCACATCTGCGACCAGGATCGCCGCCAGTTTTCGCGTCACGTTCGTAGGTCCCAATTCCTCGTCGGATCAAAATAACACAGTGTGATCGGCAACGCCGCCAAATCCGATTGCCTTCGCTAAGAAGCGGTCCGTGGCGGGTTGCTTGGACTTGAAGATGGTCGGTGAAGCCTAAGCGATATCCGCGGCTAAGCTCCGTCTTTCAGAGAGAAGGCAAGGACGTAGTCGCCGACATCTTTCGAATAGGGCGCGCCGCCAACCGATATCAGCACATACTGCTTGCCTGTTTTCGGTGAGACGTAGGTCATGGGTGTCGCGCTCGAGCCGACCGGCAGGGGATATTTCCAGAGCTCGGCACCGTTCTCGGCGTCATAGGCGCGGATATAATAGTCCTGGAAGCCGGCGAAGAAGACGATTCCGCCGGCGGTCGCCGAAGTGCCGGCATAGCTCGGCAGGCCCATCGGCATAGGCAGCTTGGTTTTGATCTTGAACGGCCCAAGTTCTTCGGCTGTGCCGGCCGGAACCTGCCACGCGATCTTGCGCGTCTTCAGATCGACTGCAGTGACGGTGCCGAAGGGCGGTTGGGTGCAGGGAACGCGGAGCCTCGATGTCCACATCTCGGTGGCCATGGCGTAAGGCGTACCGCGCTGCGGGGCGGAGGGGCCGTGAGCAGTCGTGGTGAGGGCAAAGTCGACATACTCCTCGCGAGGGATGAGTGCAAAGAGACTGGGGACGCGGATATCGTTCATGAAGACCCTGTTGTTGGGCAGATCGACCGATACGCTTCCCCAGTTGAGGCCACCCAGATTTCCCGGCTGCTGGATTGCATATTGCGTGCCGATCGGGGTGAAATCGCCGTCATAGCGCATTTTGCGGAAGGCGATGCGGCATGCCAGCTGATCGAACATCGTCAGGCCCCAGGCCGTCTGCTCCGTCACGCGCTCCGCACCGATTGTCGGCATGCCGACGGAATAGGGCTGCGTCGGGGAGAGTTTCTCTTCCGGCACGCTGCCTTGCTGCGGCACCGGCTTCTCCTGAACTTCGGCAAGCGGTGTGCCGGTTCGGCGGTCGAGGAGAAAAAGCTGCCCGCGTTTGGTGGTCTGCAGCAGAGCAGGCACGGTGGCGCCATTGCCGTCAGGCAGATCGACCAGGGCCGGTTGGGCCGGCAGATCATAGTCCCAGATGTCGTGATGCACGGTCTGGAATTTCCATTTCTCCCGACCCGTCGTCACATCGAGTGCCACCAATGTCGCATTGTATTGATCGGCGAAGGCAGGGCGATTGACGCCGTAATAATCCGGCGTGGTATTGCCGAGCGGTGCATAGATGAGGCCAAGCTTGTCGTCGAATGCGGCCGTCGTCCACATGTTGGGCGTGGCCCGCGTATAAGTCTGGCCCTCCGGCGGGAGTTTGGTGATCTCCGGGTTGCCGAGATCCCATGCCCATTCAAGCTCGCCGGTGACGACGTTGAACGCACGGATGACGCCAGAGGGTTCGCCGACCTCCTGATTGTCCGTGACCCAGCCTCCGACGACGATCAGGTTGCGGGCAATCAGCGGCGCCGATGTCTGGAAATAATAGCCCGTCTTGACTTCGCCCATGCCCTGGGAAAGCTGCACGGTGCCATGGTCTCCGAACTCCTTGCAGGGCGCGCCGGTCTTGCTGTCGATCGCCAGGAGACGGGCATCGATCGTCGTCTGCACCAGGCGCTCATCGCAAAGACCCTCGGCAGACTGCGCTTCCGTCGGCATCTTGTAGTAACCGAGGCCGCGGCAGCGTTGCCAATAAGGCGCCGTCGCCTTGGGATCGAAAGTCCAGCGGGGTTTGCCAGTATCTGCATCGAGCGCTGCGATCACATCTGTCGGCGTGCAGGTGTAAACGGTATCGCCGATCTGCAGAGGCGTGTTCTGATCGGCGCCATCGCCTTTTCCGGTGCGATATGTCCAGGCGAGATCGAGCTTGGAAACATTGCCGCGGTTGATCTGATCGAATGGGGAATAACGATCTCCTGCCGTGGTGCGGCCATAGGATGTCCAGTCGGAGGGAGAGTTGTCGCCCTTGGCGGTTTTATAGGCGGTGATGTCGGCGGAGGGGTGAATGATCCCATGCGGCACGAAGCTGAGACCGAAACCCGCGACAAAAATGAGAGCGGTCACCAAGGCGCCGCCATAAAAGAGCTTCCGGTTGGCGGTCGGGGAAAGCGACGGTGCAAAGAGAAGGGCAAAGCCCGCCAGCGCGATGGGGGACATCAAGCGGGCAAACAGCGCCCAGAAATTGAGACCCGACTCCCATAGCGCCCAGGGAAAGGTGAACATGGCGACAAGCAGGACGATGAGCCCGCCTACTGTCTTCCGGCGCCACAGCAGAAGCGCTGCAACCAGATAGGCAAGCCCGACGATCGCGTAATAGGGCGAGCCGCCGAGGCGCAGCAACCAGGCGCCGCCTCCGGTCAGCCCCAATCCGATAAGGGCGAGAACAATACAGAACAGGGTGGCCAGAAATTTCATAGTCTCCTCATCCAATCCGCCGCCCGATCACCTGGATTCCAACTCCGACCGTCGCATGGCCCTCGGGAAGCACAGGGCCATGGGTTGATGGTCAGAGACGCGTCTTCGGGAGAGGGCTGCTCTCTCGTTCAATTTTTACCTGATGTACCTGTGGTCACTGACACGCGGCCCCGACCCGGCAATGATGCCGCTGCCGCTCTGCGGCAACGGCTTGCCATTCCAAATCGGGTCAATACTTCTGAAAGGGGCACAGATGGTTCTCGGCGAAAAGCTTGATCTAGCGAACGGGCGACCGACAGGATTCGACTATATGCGATTACTGTTAGCCTTTTCAGTGCTTTGGATACACACGGCCCGTGTCACCTATGGCGACGACCTGTTTCTCTGGGAGTCACCCTTCCGCCCTGTCATCAAGTCAGTTCTGCCCATGTTCTTTGTCCTGAGCGGGTTTCTGGTGGCTGGCAGTCTCGAACGATCGAAGACATTGATCTCTTTTCTCGGCAATCGATTTATCCGGATCTATCCCGCTCTCGCGGTAGAGGTGTTGCTGGCTGCCTTTATACTCGGAGCGATCTATACAGAGTATGACCTGCGTGACTATTTCACCGATCCTCAGTTCTTTACATATCTGATGAATGTCACAGGGCACATTCACTTCAATCTACCCGGGGTATTCCTGGATAATCCTGACGCCGCAATGGTGAACGGGCAGCTCTGGACGGTGCCCTTCGAGCTTGAGTGTTATGCCGTGATCGCCGCACTCTTCCTGCTCGGCGTGGTCAGGCGGCGGGTGATTGCCCTTATCGCCACGCCGGCGTTGATCATAGCCTTCGGTATTGCAAGATATTGGAAACATGGAAGCGATTGGGCAACTATGCCGACGACCGCGTCCGGCAATCTCCTCATTTGTGCTTTTCTTGTGGGGGTGACCTTCTATCTCTACAAGGACAAGGTTCTTTGGGACATCCGAATTTTCCTTGCCTCTGTGGTAATGATTTTGTGGGCCTACTGGTTCACCTCCTTTGGGGACTTCATTGCCATTCCGGCCATGGGATATGTCACGGTCTTTCTTGGTATCACCTCGCCCCGCAAGCTCGGCGTCCTACGTGGGGCCGACTACTCCTACGGCGTCTTCCTCTATGGCTATCCGATCCAACAGGCGTTCGTAGCGCTCGGCCCCTGGGCGCATAACTGGTGGTTGAACGGCATCGTCTGCAGCATTGTTGCCGCTTGCTTTGCCGCCTTCTCGTGGAGATTCATCGAAAAGCCGGCGTTGAAATTGAGGAAACAAGTCACCTGGCTGGAAAACCTCAGTCTCCAACGCGGCGTAAAACGGCAACTGGCCGGCGCGGTCTCGAAATAGGTTTGTCGATATCGGCCTCGAGGCTAGCAATTCCATCCAGGTGCTCAACCCGGCAAGGACTTCAGCAGGGCTCGCCACAGCGGCGGCCCTGTTTCGTTGTTGCCTGACCGATCACCTCGGACAAGTATCCGGTCGATCGATGGGCCGAGTTTTCCGTAGGCTGCTGGGCAACCTTGATGCGGTCGATGTCACGCTTGCCGGACGAGCATAAGCCTGTTCGTGGCCAGGCGTATATGCGCTCGAGCGTAAGCCTATGGCCAAATTCATCTTTTCAGGGATATCAAATGAGCGTTCAGTTCGGCGAGAGAACGCCGCAGCTGCATTATCGGCTCCTGTATAAGCCTCAGATACCTAAATCTTTCTGACCGCAATATCCAAGGATTTCTTGGGTTTAATCGGTAGAACGGCCCTCCTGGATGAATAGTCGAATATTCTCCGGCGTTGGTCCGTCGATTTGCTGGACTGCTATTAGCAATATTTTAACCACAATAGGTAAAATACTTTGATCGGACTTCGTTTCGACTTTGGGTTTTGTCATGTCATCGAGGGCTGACGGTGGCTTGAAGGAGGTGTGAAGAGAGGATCAGAATAATGCTGAAGAGCACGCTCGTCGTGGTTGCCGTCTCTATCGCCGCCGGAGCGACCATTCGCGCCTCGGCCTTTGCAATCTTTGCATTTCTGGTGGTCACGGCCCTGGGCGGCGTGATCCTGCTGAAAGGTTCCTCGTTGACGGAGGCTGTCGTTTCTTGCGTCGAAGTGCTTGTATTGATGGAGGTATGCTATCTGGCGGGTCTATTCGCCTTCTCCTTGTGGCATATTCAAAAGCGCCGGAAAAAGAACTCCATCACTGAGCGCTCCCACGTTACGGGCAAGCGTCCTCATGGGTAATGACATGACCGAGGCGGCAGGATGCTCGGCTGCGCTATGTCAGGGTGTAAAGCGGGTCGCGATATTTTAGATTCGCTTGCCACGCCTGAGTCTCTGGTTTTGCGCATGTCTTTATCGCAGACCGCACCACAGCTTTGCGCGACATGCTTTAGGAATCGACTTTGGGCAGCAACGCGTGGCGGGAAAGCAGCGCCGACAGCGTTTTTGCCATGATCACGAAATCCAGCCTGAGCGTCCATTTGGACAAATATTCGACGTCGAGGGAAATTCCATTCCGATAGCTGACGTCGTTGTGCCCGCTGGTTTGCCAATGGCCAGTCAGGCCGGGACGGACGGCCATGTAGGCATAGGCATGTTCACCGTAACGCGGCAGCTCTTCTTTGGTAATGGCGCGAGGCCCGACGAGGCTCATTTGGCCCAGCAACACGTTGATCAATTGCGGAAGCTTGTCGAGGCTCGATCGCCTCAAAATATCGCCGACGACCGTGACGTGCGCGTCGGTCGTTGCGTCGGATCCTGTCGTCCGAAACTTGAGGCAACCAAACTCTTTTCCCTTATAACCGATCTTGCGATGAGAATTGAAAACAGGGCCCCAATCACTTAGCGTGACGATGACTGCCGCCGACAGAAGGAGCGGCGACAGAAAGAATAAGAAACTTGCCGCAATGATGATATCCAATGTGCGCTTCAGAATTCTGCTGATCAGACGGGGTTGTGACGAATTGCATGGACGCCTTTCCTGTCGAGCCCTGGCGAAATCCCGCCAAGGTCCGGTTGGGTTGATGCCCTGATTTTTCCCCGCCACCCGCGTCTCCGTTAGATGAATTCCAGAAATCACAGCCAAAGCTTTGTTTTAATGCAAGTTTTATGTCTGTGACCGAGGTCATAATCATGAATAAATTCTTTATACTATAAAGAAATTCTTGTGAATATTAAAGGTATTACCTTTGCTTTTGACTATACAGCAGAAATGTTATTTCGTTTTATTTTAAAATTTGGTGTTGTTGTTATAATTGTTAGATGTGTTCTGCAGGTAGGCTATTGTCATAAAATGTATAAAAATCGTCATGCAGCCCCAAAGACTTGTATGCGATAGAATTCAATATGAATTTTATTATATATAAAGATGAGGATTGTTCATAATTATGTATAGATTAAACAGGAATTTTTTATTTTATTATTGTTTGACTTTCTAATTTAACCTATTACGAATGTCGCTCAAGACAAATAAGACAATTATTCTGTGTGGAGTTGTGCGTATGGACGGGGCGATCAGCACTAGAGACAACAGACCTAGAGGAAACGCAGCGCGAATAAGCGAAGCGGTTACTTGCGGGTCTGCAGGTATTGTTTACGACGGCCGGGCGGATTTGGATCACGAGTTTCCGTTTTGCCGCTCGAGTGTTCGAAAGTTTCGCCGCGGTGAGATTATTGCCGGCGCCGGCGTCGTCCTCGACGTGTTCGCCCGCGTACAGCGCGGAATGGTAAGCGCAAGCACCCCGCTTGCCGATGGACGAGAGTTCATCGTGGAAATCGTTCCGAAAGGCGGCTTGATCGGCGAATTGGAGGTGCTCCGCAAGCAGTCTCTCAGCTTGGAATATCGGGCCTCATCGGATTGCGAACTGCATTACTTCGACGGTCGGTTGCTGCGGGACCTGTGTGCGAACGATCCGCAATTTCAGGTGAAGATCCTGTCGAAGGCGCTGGCGCGTGTTTCCGAACTCGAACTGCGGATCATTTCCAATGCCGGATCTAGTCTAAGGCAGAGACTTGCCCGAACGCTGCTGCGTCTTTCTGCCCTCTACAGAATGGATGCGCAAAATAGCGGTGACGAGCTGATCATCTCCCAGCATGAGCTGGCCGCGACACTGCCGGCGTCGCGTGAAAAGGTCAACCAATGCCTGCGGCGCTTGCGCGAGAGCAAAGTGGTCGACGGGACACAGGGCAAAATCCGTATTCTCAATCGGAAGGCGCTGGAGGCTTATGCCGAGGGGGCGGGTCTCGCCTGAGGCGTCGCCGCGATAAAAAACGGAACAGCAGAAAGCCTCGACAGAACCCGCCGTCGGCGGGTTTTGTGTTTGATGACAGTGCGAGTTGATAGACAGACGAGGCAGGCTGAAAGATCAGGTTGGCTTGTTAGCACTTGTCTTCATGCACGTCGTCCCAAAATCGCTGCGTATTTTGGCGCGGCATACTTAGACTTCGCTCTCGGAAGCATTCCTCCAGTATTTCCAGCCTTCACCCTGTATGAGCCCGTAATCGGACAGGTCCTTCCAGCTTCTGTAAGTGCCCGTATCGTCGTAGACGAAGTCATCCATTTCCTTGGCTGAGGAGTATACGGTATATTCTTCTGTATGTTGGGACCGGTGTGCCGCATCGGCGACTTTGTGCACGAAGGTCGACAAGAACTTGAAATGCAGAAGGGCGCCGGATACGCCGAGTGCTCCGCGCATGTCGCCCAAATTCAGGGAGAGTGGCCAGACCTGGTGTGATGATTTGAGAAACAGACGTTCACCCGCCACATAGACGAGGGGTATCTTGTTGAGCGCGGGGCCTTCCCAGAGCCGGTCGTGGAAATAGACGCGCCCGCGAACGCCGCCTTTGATCCATATCGTCCAGTTGCGTTTGTCGAAATGCGCTACATAGCCGGAGCGGTCGAAGAGATTGCAGACCTCGAGCGGGTTGCGACCGGGTTCGCATATGTTTTCGAGAACGGGATGCGGGCTGTACATGTCAATCATGACCGAGCGGAGGGAATGGCCGCCCATGGAATCGATATAGGAAGTCAATTGATCGATTGGGCGTGTGTCGCAATGCGGATAGACCAGGAACTCGTCTGCATCGACATAAAGGACCCACTTCTCCCGGCAATGACGGTTGATGACTTCGTTGATCCAGTCGTTTCCGAACCTCGCCGCCTTGTAGGAACCATGAGCCGAAAGAAGGGAGACATCGTCGAAGCTGGACAGCAACTGGACCGTGCCGTCGGTCGAGCCGTTGTCGATACAGATGAAGTGCTCGAAGCCGAGATCGCGATAATACTGAAGGAAGAAGGCCAGCCGGTGCCCCTCGTCACGGATGACGCAGATGACGACGTGGCGCGCCTGCTTGAGCCCGTTGCGCAGCAGGTCATAGCGAACCTGCCGAGCCTTGAGCGAACGGCGCAGGCGGGCTTTCACGTAGTGCGACATACTGGCGGCGGAAGCCCTATAACTCATATTCTGTCCTGAAGATTATCCATTCCTGAATGAATGGATGAATACTTTGCGCTTCCGTCTGCAAATCCACGGCTCGACCGGCGACGCTGAGTTCAGTCACGCGGACATTCAAGTCGGACCAACAATACATCATCATACGGCGTAGTCGCCAACCAGCAGGCTCTGGACCCTGGGATTAGGTCCTTCTTTCTCAACTGCGTGCTCGATGCGCGCCCGGATAGACCGGTATTTATACAGCATCTTCCGATCGAAGGTTATTCCACGATACAGCGCGTTGTAAATCGGATGTGCTTTGCGCAGGTCGACGTATACCTGGCTTTCCTTATCGGTCCAGGGAAAGAAAGTTCCATGCCATGGCTTCGGATGCGCCATATAATGGACGATCGACAAGGAGGACATGTTCACCAGATGAAGGAATTGTTTGGGAAAGTTCCAGCGGTTCGATACCAGGATGAGTGATGAACCGCAGACATAATTCAATGCACCCTGATCATGTTTGCCCTCGCAGGCCTCGGGATTTCTAGCGAAAAGCTCGAGCGCCTCCTGCCCGATCCAGCCGTTTCGATGGAATTTCAGGACGCCTGCGTTGAAATAGTGGCTGTCCTTTCCGGTATCGAGGAAGTCATGGATCGCCGTGTAATCGCGCGCCGCGAAAAACCTGCCCTCGGGCACAGTGGCGCTTTCGAACGCACCGAGATCGCTGACGATCTGGGTATCCCCATCGAGGTAGATGATCTGGGCATAGTTGGAAGGCAGGATCTCGCAAAGGACCAGCTTGGCCATTGTGCTGACGCTGATGCGTCCCTGGAAATGCGAACTGTCGAGCTTGCCGAGCGAGTCCTGCAGCGCTTCGGTCGCATCGGTCAATATGACCCCACTCCTTGCGAGCAGGGCTTTCAGCTCTTCGAAATTGTCGAGATGTTCCGACATCAGAACGCAGACGTCGGTCGCAGGGCTTGCGAATTTGCGAGCCTGAAGCGCCGAGAGAATGGTCGGAAATGAATACTCGACATCCGTGACGTAGACGACGCACTGGTTGTTCATGTCATCACCTTTCCGATTGTGCGCAATACAAGTGAATCGGTATTGTCTTTGCGAGGCGAGGGACCAGTTGTGAATTGAGCGGACGGGTCTGTCATATGAAGGCCCTGTTCGGTATATATAGGCCAGCATCCAGCGCGCTGGTGCTGAAACGGTGTCCGGCTATCGGCGGCTTTTGTATGTTTCATTGTTGAGATATTCACCATGAAGAGTGCCTTGCCTGTCATAAGGCTATGTTTCGACATGTTGTTTCGCGGTACGGCGATTGGTGCCGAGACCCTTGTCGGAATGCGGAGGGAAGGGGGATTGTCATGTTGATCACCACACTCGGGGCAGCCGTGATTTCGATCGCTGCCGGGGCTTCCATCCGCGCCTGGGCTTTCGCGATTTTTGCAATCCTGGTGGCAATCGGCTTCGGCGGCGTGGCTTTTGCCGGCGGGTCTTCCGTGATCGCGGCCATGCTCTCCGGTATCGCCATCCTCGTGCTCATGGAAATCGGCTATCTGGCAGGCGTGTTCCTGTCGGGGCTTTTGCGGCGCAGTGCCAAGCTGCGCGAAAACAATTCCGTTGCAGATAGCGTCGCGACCACCAGCGAACGCCCGCAAGGCTGATGTCGACATAAAACCTGCAGCATGGCCTTCTGCGACTGGCCTCGCAGGACGGCGTTTGTTCGATGGACTGCTTTTACAGGCGATCCCGGAAAGATGCAGTGCGGCCGGCCGGCTTCGGCCCAATGCGGGCACGCCGATGGCTCGACGAGATTGCCATCCCGCGCCCTGGCGGAGTTTCAAAGCGGGCGTCATCGTGTTGAAAACATCGGCGCTCTCATCAGAGATGTCGATGTCTCCAGCGGGGTTCGATTAGCGAGCGATCGGGTCGCGCGCCGGGGAGAGGTATTGGTTGCCAGGCAGCCGGCCGCCAGACCTGCCGTGGTGCTGAACAGCAAGCCGAGATCCGTGCCGCTCCCCGATATCGCCGCGGAGGCGACCTGCGCGATGGATGCCATAACCGCAGCGTTTCCGATCGCGTGCGTCTCCCGGTCGCCTGACATGCGCCGACCGGAGGCCCTTGCAAGGCTGTACAGGAAGGCGGCGAAGAGAAGAGTGCCGGTCAATCCGACATTGGAGAGCAACGCAGCGATAAAACTCGATGCCCGAACCGTGCCGAGCCCAGCGCCGAAGGTGGCGGTATCGATGAATGCGATCAATGCCAGTGTATTCCAGGCGGTGCGCTCTTCGCCGGATTGCGATTGGAGCTTGTCCGACAAGGTGGTGCTCATCAGGCCGGCAATGGAATTCCACGCATCGGGGACAAGGCTGAGCGCGACGATGGCGCAGGGAATCAAAAACAGCGTGATCACCAGGAAAGTCACATGCGGGGTCTTGGCAGGGCCGCTGATCAGTCGTTTCAGGCAAAACAGAACGAACATGCAGACAACGAAAATGCCGGCAATATAGGCAGTTGTCGATGTGCAGAGGACGATCGTCGGGCCGATGAAAAGCGTTGCAAGTCCTGCCATACGGCTTTGGACGCGCTCCAGCCAAAGCAGAAGCGTGAAGGAAAAATAGGCTAATGCGACCGCGCCATAGGTGCTTGCTTCGGGGAAGGGGCCGACGATGCGTTTGAAGCCGCTGATCGTCTCGGCCGTATGCATCGTATAGTTCGCGTTTCTGATGACATCGAGCAGGTAGGACTGGTCGGTCAGGAATGTTCCGATATCAATCAATGCCAGGGTAAAACATGCGATCGAGGCGACGATTAACTGCAGTGCGATGAAACGGGCATAGCCGAGCCTGGCAAGCCCCGAGACGACGGCAAAGCAGGCGAGGTCGCCGAGCAGATAGACAGACTGGCTGAGATTGGACGAACCCGGCGACAGGGGAGCGGCCACCGTCGACATCATGCCCGTGGTGTCTCGTGCAGAAGAGTAGACGAGGGTCGCGCCTGCAAAGATGCGGGGCAAAAAGAAAGATGATGCCACGGAAAACAGGATGTAGGCGGCAAACCAGAAACCGGGACCCGGATAGGCCATGCTGGCGAGCGTCGCCTGTGTTTGAGCCGGGCGCAGCAGGGCGGCTACCACGAGAAAAAGCACGAGAAGATGGCTTGGCTGGATGCTGCTGCCGCCGAGCGCGGGCAATTGCAGAGCCGCGGCCGCTCCGAGCAGCGTCGACAGGCAAAGGGTCGTGATCGCAAAACGGGCCCCGTTGACCATGCTGAGCAGGCCAAGCAGCAGAACGATGAAGCCGATCGGTTCTATCGACATGCTTCAGATCCCGATCCGGACGGAGAGCGGCGGAGGCATCGGGTTTGCCGAAAACCGGCATCCGCCTTCCGACGCAATGCCCGAGGCGAAAGCCGCCAGCTGTCGTTAGTGGTCACGACCGCCCCCTAATTCGATCCCGTCTGGGATATCCAGCCGGGAGCCGTCTGATTGTCGCCTGCGACATCAGACAGCGGGACTGCCGAGCTTTGCTGCTGCGGCGCGGACTGCAGCTGCAGCGGCGGCGTCTGGAGATCCGTGTCGATGCCGATTTCGACGACATCATGTGGCCGCAAGCTGGTCGTCTCGTCCGCCTCGATGTTGCGATAGGTGCCATCGTCGTTGCGACGCACGATCCTGTAGTTCTTTTGCGCTCTGCCAAGACCCGGCGTGTTCATATTCATCTGGGCGAGTTGCGCGCTGTAGCCAGCCTGTTCGCCCAGAAGCTGGGCCACCTGGATGTCGATCGCAGCCCTGCCGATCGCGAGATTGACCTGGTTGAGCAGCTCCTGGTTTTCGCTGTTCTGCCGGTTGACGATATTAATCTTCGAGCGATCGGCTTCGCTGAGCCCCTGGCGAGCCGTGGTCAGGGCGACCTCGAGATCGATCAGGGTGCCTTGTGCATCCGCAACGCCGCGGTCGACCGTGACCTGCCGGGAATTGCTGACCAGACCCTTGCTCACCAGGCTGTTGACATTATCCAGTTCCTTTTGCGCAAGGTCGATCTGCCGCTTTTGCGAATTGATCTTGGCCTCGAGCGACTGGACCTGCTGGCCGTAGAGACGGGCGAGGTCGCTCGCCGCGTCGATCTGGCTTTCGATATCGACGCGTCGCAGCCGCATCAGGTTCAATTCCTGCGCCTTCAGCTTGTCCACATCGGG
>NZ_VSZV01000322.1:0-48403 GCF_008919455.1 Rhizobium sp. PEPV16 | reverse complement strand
CCTACTCCGTCGTTCCGCGCATGTGGGGCGGTGTCACCAATTCGAACGAGCTGCGCGCCATCGCCGATGTCGTCGACAAGTTCGAGATCCCGATGGTGAAGGTCACCGGCGGCCAGCGCATCGACCTGCTCGGCATCGAGAAGGAAGACCTGCCCGCCGTCTGGGCCGATCTCGGCAAGGCCGGCTTCGTCTCCGGCCAGGCTTATGCCAAGGGTCTGCGCACCGTGAAGACCTGTGTCGGCTCGGACTGGTGTCGCTTCGGCACCCAGGATTCCACCGGCCTCGGTATCCGGATCGAAAGGTTCATGTGGGGCTCCTGGACGCCGGCCAAGCTGAAGATGGCTGTCTCCGGCTGCCCGCGCAACTGCGCGGAAGCAACCTGCAAGGACATCGGCGTGATCTGCGTGGATTCCGGCTTTGAGATCCATTTCGCCGGTGCGGCCGGCCTCGACATCAAGGGCACGGAGGTCCTCGGGCTTGTCCGGACCGAGGACGAGGCGCTGGAGTATATCGTGGCGCTGACGCAGATGTACCGCGAGCAGGCCCGCTATCTCGAGCGCATCTACAAATGGGCAAAGCGCATCGGCCTGGAGGAAATCCGCCGCCAGATCATGGGCGATGCCGAAAAGCGCAAAGCCTATTACGACCGCTTCGTCTTCTCCCAGAAATTTGCCCAGGTCGACCCCTGGTCGGAGCGTGTCTCCGGCAAGGACAAGCATGAGTTCAAGCCGATGGCGACGATCGGCTATCCGCAGGCTGCAGAATAAGGAGATGGACATGAACTGGATCGCAATCGGTGACATCTCCGACATCCCGCTGCGCGGGGCGCGCTGCGTGAAGACGCCGCAAGGCAAGATCGCCGTCTTCCGCACGGCCGAAAACGAGGTCTTTGCCATCGAGGATCACTGCCCGCACAAGGGCGGCCCGCTCTCCCAGGGCATCGTCCACGCCAAGTCAGTCACCTGCCCGCTGCACAACTGGGTTATCTCGCTGGAAACAGGCAAGGCGCTCGGCGCCGATGAAGGCGAGGTTCGGACGATCCAGGTGCTGAATGAAGACGGCAGGCTGTTCATCGCTCTGGAAAGCCTGATGATGGCGGCGGAATAGATGGCGGCGGAGGTCAAGACCACCTGTCCCTATTGCGGTGTCGGCTGCGGCGTAATCGCCACGGTCGACCAGGCAGGCGCAGTCAGCGTCAAAGGAGATCCCGAGCATCCGTCGAATTTCGGCCGGCTCTGCTCGAAGGGTTCAGCCCTTGCCGAAACTATCGATCTCGATGGCCGGCTTCTCTATCCCGAGATCGAGGGCAAACAGAGCGGCTGGGACGAAGCGCTTGATCTGGTCGCCCGCCGTTTTTCTGAAACGATCGCCGAACACGGGCCTGACGCCGTTGCCTTCTACGTCTCCGGCCAGTTGCTGACCGAGGATTACTATGTCGCCAACAAGCTGATGAAGGGCTTCATCGGCTCCGGCAATATCGACACCAATTCAAGGCTCTGCATGTCCTCTTCCGTGGCGGGGCATCGCCGCGCCTTCGGCGCCGATACGGTGCCCGGGACATATGAGGATATCGAACTTGCGGATCTGGTGGTCCTGACCGGCTCCAACCTTGCCTGGTGTCATCCCGTCATCTACCAGCGGCTTGCCGCCGCAAAGACGGCGCGGCCAAACATGCGGATCGTCGTCATCGATCCACGCCGGACGATGACCTGCGACATCGCCGACCTGCATCTCGCCATCCGTCCTGATGGCGACGTTGCGCTGTTCATGGGACTGCTTGCTCATCTCGCGACAAGTCCGGCAATCGACCAGAATTATATCGGCGCCCATACCGAAGGTTTCGGCGACGCTTTTGCCGCCGCCGCCGCGCTTGATATCAACGATCTCCTGGAACGGACCGGCCTGCCCGCCATGCAGATCAGGGAGTTCTTCCGCCTGTTCGAGACGACGCCGAAGGTCGTGACCTGCTACAGCCAGGGCGTCAACCAATCCTCCTCCGGCACCGACAAGGTCAATGCCATCCTCAACTGCCACCTGGCGACCGGCCGCATCGGCCGCCCCGGCATGGGACCGTTTTCGCTGACCGGCCAGCCGAACGCCATGGGCGGGCGCGAGGTTGGCGGTCTCGCCAATATGCTTGCCGCCCATATGGCGATCGAGAATGCCGAGGACCGGGACCGCGTGCAGCGCTTCTGGAACTCGCCGGTCATCGCCGCGAAACCCGGCCTGAAGGCGGTCGACATGTTCCAAGCCGTGGCCGACGGGCGCATCAAGGCGCTGTGGATCATGGCGACCAATCCCGTCGTCTCGATGCCGGATGCCGACAGTGTCGAAAACGCGATCGCCGCCTGTCCCTTCGTCGTCGTCTCGGACATCCTCAAAGAGACGGATACGACCCGGCACGCAGATGTGCTTTTGCCCTCGCTCGGCTGGGGCGAGAAGGATGGCACCGTCACCAACTCCGAACGGCGCATTTCAAGGCAACGGCCGTTTCTCGACGTCCCCGGCGATGCAAGGGCCGACTGGTGGCAGCTTGCGGAGGTCGGACGCCGCATGGGATTTGCCGCCGCCTTCGATTTTGATGTGCCGGCGGCAATCTTCGCCGAGCACGCCGCGCTTTCCGCCTTCGAAAATAACGGCAGCCGCGATTTCGACATCGGCGCGCGCGCCGGCATGAGCGGCAGCGCCTATGACGAGCTGTCGCCCTTCCAGTGGCCGCAGGCGGCAGGGACAGAACCGAGCATCACCCGCTTCTTCGCCGAGGGTGGTTTCTTCCATCCCGATCGCAAGGCGCGCTTCGTCGCGGTCAAACCGCCCTCAACCGATCGCACCAATGCCGAGTACCCCTTCACGCTGAATACCGGGCGCATCCGCGACCAGTGGCACACGATGACGCGAACAGGAAAGAGCGCGCGGCTTTCCGCCCATATCGCCGAACCCTTTGCCGAGATCCATCCGCGCGACGCGATCGAGACCGGTATAGCAAGCGCCGGCCTCGTCGAGATCGACAGCCCGCACGGCAAGGCAATCGTGCGGGCGCTGGTGACCGATCGCCAGGCGCGCGGCGGCATCTTTGCGCCGATGCACTGGAACGACCAGTTCGCCGCAAGAGCACGGATCGACGCCGTGGTCGCGCCGATAACGGACCCCATTTCCGGTCAGCCGGCGTCGAAGAACGTTGCCGTCGCCGTCCGGCCGTTCCGCGCCGCGCATTACGGCTTCGCCGTCTCCGCCACAAAACCCGCCACGCCTGACGCGGCCTATTGGGCGCTGGCGAAAGCCGCCGGTGGCTGGCGGCTGGAGCTTGCCTTCGGCGACAACGTCGAAGACTGGACGGCCTGGTGCCGGGCGGTTTTCGCCCTTCCGGCCGAGATCGAACCGCTTGGTTATGCCGACCGGCAATCCGGCGACCTCAGGCTCGCCTTCTTCGATGGCGAGGTCCTGCTTGCGGCGCTGTTTCTGGCACGCGAGCCCGTCGCTGTCGCGCGCAACTGGGCGATCTCGCAGCTCTCTGCCTCGCATGGCGACCTCAGGAAACGCTTTGCGCTTGTTGCGGGTCGTCCCGGCGCCGGAAGGCCGGATCCGGGCGCAACCGTCTGCTCCTGCTTCAGTGTCGGGGTCAACCAGATCGCCGCTGCCGTGCGCGGCGGATGTCACAGCGTCGAGGCGGTCGGCAAGGAAACCAGCGCTGGAACCAATTGCGGCTCCTGCCGCAGCGAAATCGGCAGCATCATCGATCGCTGTCTTGCCGCAGCCGCGGAGTGAACAGCGCAAATGTAAGCAGGACGCAGCCGGAGCCCTGTCAGGCCGCGTTCGGGACGATAAGCATTCTGTGATCGGGGGAGATGCGGACCGAGATCTCGTCATAGGATGAAAGAGTCGGGTGCGGCGTCTCCATCTTTTGGTGATGTGTTGCCGTGATGACCATGACATCGGCACCCGCCGCCTCGCCGGCGGCAATGCCGGCTGCGACATCCTCGAACACAAGGCAATCCTGCGTGCTGACGCCGAGGCGTTCGGCGCCGAGAATATAACATTGCGGGTCGGGTTTTCCGACCTTGACGTCTTCCGCCGTCACCATGAATTTCGGCACCGGCAAGCCTGCTGCCTCCAGTCGCCGGTGAGCAAGGCGCAACGGCGAGGAGGTGACGATCGCCCAGCGATCCGGGGGCAGTGAACTCAGAAAGGTCGCGGCGCCGGGAATGGCCACGACGTCGCTGACATCGGCGATTTCGGCCTCGGTCACCAGCTTCGATTCATGTTCGGGATCGACTCCAGGCAGGTTCAGCCGGGTGATCGTGTCAATGCCGCGAGATCCATGCATCTTCGGTAAAAAGGCGGCGACATCGAGCCCGTGACGCCTTGCCCAGTCGCTCCATACACGCTCGGCCGCACGGATCGAATTGAGGATGGTGCCGTCCATATCGAACAGGAAGGCGGCAAAGGGCTTCTCGAAGCCGCGGGGCATCGGCATAGACAAAAGGCTGATCCTTCAGGGAAAGAGTCGAATGGTGGTCGCTGTCGCGATGAAACGGCAAATCATTGGGTTTTGCAAGCTTTCGGGAATGGCGGTGACGCCTCCCGACCGCCTTCACCTAAAAAGCCGCCGTACCGGAAGTGACGATCAAGTCGCAGGAAAGCCGGAGGCCGATCGGGTCGTGGCAGAGGTCGTCGGCACCATCGGCGAATTCCAGTGCGGCCGAAGCATCGGTGCGCAGGTAGGCCTGCGTAGCCGGATCGACGCGCATCGGAGCGGCGGTCCAGAGTGAGGGACGGCTGACGTCGATCGCTGAAATTTTAGCCTTGTCATTCCTGACGGCGTAGGAGGCGACCGCCATGCCACTCATCGTCAAGGTGAGTGCAAGTGCGATCTGGAGACCGAGATCTGCGGCTTCGCGAAGGGAGATGAACATAGCGGCCTCATGCCACGGTTTTTTAGTATCTCCGCATGCAAGTAGGACATGCGCTGACGTCGATCCAGCGACATCGCTTGTTAAGGTTTACGTATAACCATGTCGGGCACGCCGCAGAGCTTGAGTGCAGGTTTTCTGCAAATTTCGGAACAATGATTCCATCAGGCAGTTACCCCAGGGTCATCCAAGATGAAAATCCAAGGAGGATATCCCATGTCTAGATCCCTTATTGCCGCTTCGCTGCTCGCGATCGGCATGGCGTCGTCGGCTTTTGCTCAATCTAACCCGAGTCCGATCGGGCCAACGAATGGCGGCTCGACTGATCCGAGTTCGGGTACCTATTCATCCGACTACACCAACGATGACAACGGCATTCGTCCGGTACCCGTTTCGCCAGTCGATCCGACGACGACACAGAGCATCGGCCGACCGCAGACGATGGAATGCCCCGGCATGCCGCAACAGATGTCCGGCGTCGACACGCGCGGCGGTCAGAGCGGCGCATCGATCAGCGAAGCCTGCCGCGAATACGACAACTAAGCTACAGACTCCCGCTTTCAGAAAAAGGCCGGTTCACACCGGCCTTTTTCATGCCGCCGACAGCCGTGAAAGCTTTTTTCCACCGGATGAAACTTTTGATCCGGGCGTTCCGTACATCCGGAGCAGACTGCAAACAACACAAGTGGGGAACGGCTTTGGCGCCGCGGCATGACCGGCTATCCGATCGTCGATGCCGGCATGCGCCAGTTCTGGCGCAAACCTATCCAAAACCGATCGTCGATCACGCGAACGCCCGCCGGGCGCTCGCCGCTTACAGCGCCACAAAAGGGCGCGCGCTACGTCAGGCGTCCGGGGCCTCCGCCAGAAGTCAGCATCCGGCAACCCGCCCGCTTGCGGACGCGGCGGAATGACATTAGCCTTCAATGTAATGGCCGGGGGCCGGTCGAGCGCATCGTCACGAATGTATCGCCGTCCCTAACCGGCAAAAAAATGCTGGAGGAGGAGAGATGAGCAAGGCGCAGGACTGGAATCTGCTGGCCCGTGACGCGGTGACGCTGACGGGGGAAAACATATCTCGTCTGGCGAAGGGGCTGCCCTTCAAGGCGAAGCTGGCGTTGCGCGGACTTCTGCGCATGCAGCACGGTTCGCTTGCCGTCACCCTCCCCGACGGCCGCAGGCTGCTGATCGAAGGCAAGCAGCCCGGGCCGAAGGCGGCGCTCAGCCTCAACAATTGGAACCTTGCCTATCGAGCGCTGACAAGCGGCACGATCGGGGTCGCGGAAACCTATATGGACGGCGATTGGGACAGCCCCGACATCACCGCCTTTCTCGAACTCTTCCTCGTCAACGGCGAGGCCGCGCACAGCTATGCGCATGGCAAGGGCGGCGTCGGCCGCCTCTTCGAGCGCGTCCGCCATTGGATGAACGCCAATACCAAGACGGGCTCGAAGCGCAACATCTCAGCCCATTACGATCTCGGCAACGATTTCTACAGGGAATGGCTCGATCCGAGTATGACCTATTCCTCGGCGCTCTATTCCACAGGCGCCAACGATCTGCAATCGGCCCAGAACGCCAAATACCGGGCTCTTGCCGAGGCGACCGGCATCGGGCCCGGCGATCATGTGCTGGAGATCGGTAGCGGCTGGGGCGGTTTTGCCGAATTTGCCGCAAGCGAGCTGAACTGCAAGGTCACGGGGCTGACGATCAGCCGCGAGCAGCTCGCCTTTGCCGAGGAGCGCATTCGCAAGGCCGGCCTCGATGACCGCGTGGAATTCCGCTTCCAGGACTACCGCGATGAAGCAGGGCTCTACGACCGGATCGTCTCGATCGAGATGTTCGAAGCGGTCGGCGAGAAATACTGGCCGTCCTATTTCTCCAAGCTCAGGCAATGTCTGAAGCCGGGCGGCAAGGCTGGCCTGCAGATCATCACCATCCGGCCGGAATCCTTCGACCAGTATCGCAGCAACCCCGACTTCATCCAGAAATATGTCTTTCCCGGCGGCATGCTGCCGACGCGCAACCATCTGGCCGAGCTTGCCGGCAAGGTCGATCTGTCGCTGGTCAAGGACTTCGGCTTCGGGCTCGACTACGCCCGCACGCTTGCCGAATGGCGCGAGCGTTTCTGGTCGGTCTGGGAACGCATCCGCCCGATGGGCTTCGACGAGCGTTTCAAGCGGCTCTGGGAATTCTATCTGTTCTATTGCGAGGCCGGCTTCCGTGCCCGCAATATCGATGTGCGCCAGGTCGTGTTCTCGCGCCGTTGATCATTCCGCCGCATGCGGTGTCACTGGATGGCCACCAGCCGATGGCGGCCGGTCCCGCCAGCCGGTCACGCGGTTCACCAGCGTGAAATAAACGCTGTAGGGGAGCAGGCGCGCGAGCTTCAGCATAGCGGTGAAGCGCTTCGGGAAGGTGATCTCGAAGGCCTGCGATTTCAACCCGGCGGCAATCTCCCGGGCCGCCTCCTCGACCGATACCAGAGCCGGCATCGGAAAGGCATTCTTCCTCGTCGCCGGCGTGTCGACGAAGCCCGGGCTGACGAGCTGGATGCGGATGCCCATCTTGTCGAGATCGAATTTCAGGCTTTCAGCCATATTGATCAGCGCTGCCTTGGTGGCGCCATAGGCAGCTCCCGTCGGCAGGCCGCCGTAGCCGGTGACGGAGGAAACGATGGCGATCTGCCCCTGCCCTTTCGCCTTCATATGGCGGATCGCCGGCAGCAGACAGTTAACGACGCCGGAGAGGTTGACGGCGAAGCTCTTCTCGAAATCGGCGCGTTTCAGATCCTCGGCATGAACAGGCAGGTTGACGCCGGCATTGAGGATCGCCATGGCGAGCGTGCCGTGCTCATATTCGATGGAGGGATGACATGTTCCATGTCCTCGGCATTGGTGACGTCGCCGTCGAGCACAATGATACTGCCCGAGAGGCCATTGGCTTCGGCTTGCAGTTCGACCAGCTTTTCATGGCTTCTGGCCGTGACGGCGACCTTTTATCCTTCGCCGGCGAGCCTCAGTGCAAGCGCCCGGCCGATGCCTGAACTCGCGCCCGAAATCCAGACGATTCCATGTTCGGGATGGGCAATGAAATCACGCATGACATGTTCCTCCGGGCTGCCTGATCAATGCGAAAACAGGTCCGGAAGTTCCTCAACCCCTCCGGATTTACGGCTCTATCACACTATTGTGGCTGCTTTCAGCCGATCAGGTCGCCGATCATCTGGCGGAAGGATCCGGTGAGCTTGACCGATCCGTCCGAGACGGCAAAGGCGATGCACGGCCTGTCCTTTTCGGCGACCGGCCGGTGGTCGACCGTCTCGTCGGCGATGGAGATATCACCGGGACCGAAACGACCGCGTTCATCGTTGAAGGCGCCGTCGAGAATGAGAATCAGCTCCATGCCTTTATGGGTGTGCGCCGGCAAGGCGCGGCCCGGCCGGATCCACATCAGGCTGACCTCGCAGCCATCCATGTCGAGCGAATATTCCTTGAAACCGGGCAACCGCCGGCGCCAGGGCACATCCTCGGCCTCGAAGCCCAAGAGGGCGCGCAACGCTTGCGGAAATAGCGCGTTTTCCGATCGCGCGACCGTCTTTGGCGCTGGGACGGGAGACGCAGAGGAAAAGATCGCCGCAAGTCGCCCGTCGCGATCGGCAATAGCGACTTCAGGCGCGTTTTCCAGAGCTTCGCCTGCCAGCAGCTCGAGGCTGTTCACCAGGCTGCGATTATCCGGTTTCATTTCAAGATGAGACTGGACCAGCACACGCGCCGGCTCGGGCAAGGAGCCGGCAACATAATGCGCCATCAATGCATCGATCGTGTCGATCTGCTCGTGAACCATGTTTGTTTCGGTCACGCCCTGTTGCCGCGTTCCGTTTTCGCTTTGTCGTCATCCGTACGGGGAAAGTCAATCTTCGGATCACCCCTCACACGGCGGGATTGCGGGCCATGCATCATTTCGGAGGAGGAAAGCCAAATTTTATCGCGGCCGACAGAGGTGTGGAATAGCTTTTCTTGCCAACTCAGCCTTGTGAAGGGAAAAGACCGTTCCTAAAGTAAGAGTTCGAATAGAGGCAGATTCCATGACCTTCCACCCCTCCGTCCTCGACGCCATCGGCAACACGCCCCTGATCAAACTCAAGGGCGCCTCAGAGGTGACCGGCTGCACCATTCTCGGCAAGGCGGAGTTCCTGAACCCCGGCCAGTCGGTCAAGGATCGCGCCGCGCTCTACATCATCCGCGACGCAGAGCGGAAGGGATTGCTTCGTCCGGGCGGCGTCATCGTCGAGGGAACGGCCGGCAATACCGGCATCGGGCTGACGCTGGTCGCCAAGGCGCTCGGTTATCGCACCGTCATCGTCATCCCGGAAACGCAGAGCCAGGAAAAGAAGGACGCGCTGAAGCTGCTCGGCGCCGAACTCGTCGAAGTGCCCGCCGTTCCCTATAAGAACCCGAACAATTACGTGAAGGTATCCGGGCGGCTGGCAGAGCAGCTGGCGAAGACCGAGCCGAACGGGGCGATCTGGGCAAACCAGTTCGACAACGTCGCTAACCGCCAGGCGCATGTCGAAACGACGGCAAAAGAAATCTGGAAAGACACCGACGGCAAGGTCGACGGGTTTATCTGCTCGGTCGGCTCCGGCGGCACGCTGGCAGGTGTCGCCGCCGGCCTCAAGGCTTTCAAGGCAGACGTCAAGATCGGCATCGCCGATCCCGATGGCGCCGCACTCTATGAATTCTACCAGAACGGCGCGCTGAAATCCGAGGGATCCTCGATCACCGAGGGCATCGGCCAAGGCCGCATCACCGCCAATCTCGAGGGTTTCACACCTGACTATGCCTATCGGATCCCGGATGCCGAAGCGCTTCCTTATCTCTTCGACCTCGTCGAGAACGAGGGCCTCTGCCTCGGCGGATCGACGGCGATCAACATTGCCGGCGCGGTCAACCTCGCCCGGGATCTCGGACCTGGTCACACGGTGGTGACGATCCTCTGCGATTACGGCAACCGCTATCAGTCAAAACTCTTCAACCCGGATTTCCTGACCTCGAAGGGACTGCCCGTTCCGGGCTGGATGGCCAAGTCGCCCGATATCCACGTTCCCTACGAGCCCGTGTGAGACCTCATGCCCGTCAGTGCCCTCTATCGTGACGACTTCTATCTCTCGACCTGCGAGGCGGTCGTCACCGCCGTTCATGAAGACGGGGGCATCGAACTGGACCAGACCTGCTTCTATGCGACATCAGGCGGCCAGCCCGGCGACACCGGCGAGCTCGAGCGCGCCGACGGCAGCAAGATCGCGCTCGGCCAGACGAAGCATGGTCCAAGCAAAGATGTCATTATCCACGTGCCGCTCGAACGTGCGCCGCGGCCCGTGGTCGGCGAGATGCTGGTGCTGCATGTCGACTGGCCGCGCCGCTACAGGCTGATGCGCATGCACACGGCCTGCCACTTGCTTTCCGTCGTCTGCTCCTATCCGATCACCGGCGCTGCCGTCGGAGAGGAGGAAAGTCGCGTCGACTTCGACATGGCCGAAACGATCGACAAGGACGAGGTGACGGCCAAGCTGATGGAACTGGTCGAGCAGAACCATCCGGTCACTCTGCAATGGATCACCGACGAGGAGCTTGTGGCCAATCCCGACATCGTCAAATCGAAGAACGTGCGCCCGCCGATCGGGCTCGGGCGCGTCAGCCTCGTCTGCATCGGCGAGAACTCCTCGATTGACAGCCAACCCTGCGGTGGCACACATGTTTCCGAGACTCAGGAAGTCGGCCGGATCCATATCGCCAAGATCGAGAAGAAGGGCAAAGAGAACCGGCGCTTCCGCATCCGCTTCGGCACGCCCGGCGACGAAGCCTGACCATCAAGGGAGACCATCATGAGTGAGACCAAGAGCCGTTTCGTCGTTTCGGCCGACTGGCTGCAGTCCGAGCTCGGGAAAGCTGATCTGCGGGTGCTGGACGCTTCCTTCTATCTGCCGGCGCAGAAGCGCGATGCCGATGCCGAATATGCGGCCGGCCATATTCCCGGCGCCATCCGCTTCGACCAGGACAAGATCGCCGACCATTCGACGTCGCTGCCGCACGCGATCCCCTCGCCCGAATATTTCGCCGCTGAAGTCGGCCGGCTCGGCATCAGCGAGAATGATCGGATCGTCGTCTATGACGGTATCGGCCTGTTCGCCTCGCCGCGCGTCTGGTGGCTGTTCCGGGTGATGGGCGCGAAAAACGTCTTCGTGCTCGACGGCGGTCTCGACGGCTGGAAGGCCGAGGGCCGTCCACTTGAAACCGAAACACCCAATCCTGTGCCGGCGACCTTTACGCCTGACTTCGACGAAAGCCGCGTGGTGACGTTCGATACGATGCGCGATATCGTCTCCAGTGGCGCGATGCAGATCGCCGATGCCCGCAGCGCCGGCCGCTTCGCCGCCGTCGAACCTGAACCGCGTGCCGGCATGCGTTCCGGCCATATGCCCGGCGCCCGCAGCCTGCCCTCCGGCGTCTTCGCCAGCCAGGGCCGTTTCAAATCGCTGCCCGAACTCAGGCAGACGATCGAGGATGCAGGCATCGATCTTTCAAAGCCTGTCGTCACCTCCTGCGGCTCGGGAATCACCGCCGCGATCATCACGCTGGCGTTGGAATCGCTCGGCCATCACGACAACAAGCTTTATGACGGCTCGTGGAGCGAATGGGGCAGCCGTGACGATACGCCCATCGTCGCCGGTCCGCCGACGCCGGTCAAAGTCTGATCGCCATGGGAAAGGCACCCGCTTCGCTGAAAGCTCACATCACCCGGCTCGAAATGACGGCGCCGCCGAAGGCGAGCATGCCGGTGCCCGTCAACATCCAGACGGCGATCATGCGCGCTCCCGAGATCCCATTGCCCTTCTACCGCTATCTCTACCGGCAGGTGGGCGCGCGCTGGCAATGGGTGGATCGGCTGCGCATGAGCGACGAGCAGCTTGCCGAGACGCTGAACGACAAGCGTAACAATATCAGCGTTCTCTACGTGAACGGCGCGCCCGCCGGCTTCTACGAATATTTCTGCGAAGACGAGGATATGATCGAGCTCAGCCATTTCGGCCTGATCGAACATGCACTCGGTCTCGGCATCGGCAAATGGTTCCTGCTGCAGGCGCTCTATGCCATCTGGTCGCTCAATCCCAAGCGGGTTACCACCACCACCAACAACCTCGACCATCCGCGTGCGCTGCAGCTCTACCAGATGTACGGCTTCTCCCCGGTTTCGACAGGCACCGGCATCGTCCGGCCGCTCAGTGACAAGGAACTTCTGGAGCTTGCGCGGAAAAGCTGACGGATGCCTTCCTGACGTAAGCAGAGCTGATTAACGCTGCGTCAGGCTGTTCGGGCGGCGCGGATCGTTGCGGCGCTCAAAATCGAGCGTGCGGCCCGACTCCTTCAGTTCCGCCACTTCCCGCCGCAGGGCTCTCAGCTCTTCCAGTATTTCTGCATTCTGTTGCGCCAGCAGCCGAGATCGACATCGGGCATCGGCTTCTCCTTTTCGTCATGCAGTTTTGCGGAATTCGATAGCAAATGCCAGCCATATCGGCTTGGCCCAAAGCCGACATTCACGCTGAGCGGAAATCACTTGACGCGCGGGGGACTGTCGCCGCACCGGCGGCCGGTGATCAGCCATGCGCGCGAATCGAATTGAATTCCGTGGGGTGTCTGGTGCTCCTCCAGCATGTCGAGCAGCCGCGCCCGTATTTCGGCTGTCGTGGCGGGACGATCGAGGGCGTTCTTCACATTTTCAAATGTCTGAATCGTCGCCAATGCAGTCTCGGGATCCTGACCGTAGAACACAGGCTCGTTGATTTCACGAAACTCGATGGCAGTGAACCCTGCCGTTTCGAGCAGTCCAGACGTTACCGAGGGTTCGCTCAGCGAAAAGGCTTTGCTGGCCGCAACCGGACCGGTTGAATCCGGATCAAGCGCCTTATGTATAGCGGTCGCCCACTCATTGTGGTCTCTGCCCTGCCAGACCATGAAAATAAAACGCCCACCCGAGCGTACGGCGTTGGCGATGTTGGCGAAAGCCACCGCCGGATCGGCGAAGAACATGACGCCAAATCGACTGATGCAAAGGTCGAATTCCCCTTTTGCGAAGACATGGTTCTGTGCGTCCGCCAGTTCGAACGTCGCATTCGGTAATCCCTCCTCGGCGCTGCGCCGACGGGCAATCTCCAGCATCGTGGCGGACAGGTCTATCCCGTGCGCCCGTCCTGCTTCCGCAGCGCGAGCGGCGTCACGTGTGGTTTGTCCGGCGCCGCAGCCGATATCGAGCACACGATCAGACCGCCCGACCGCGGCGGCGACCCGAAAATGCGCGTTGTGAAGAGCAAGCTCGGCATCATAGAAGTCCGCGAAGTTCAATGCTGCTTCCTCGGCCACCATTTGTCCCTCCAAACCGAAATTCGTGAGGCCGCCAGCCAGCGCACCCTCTCAAAACCGAGCAGCGGCCCGATCCTGTGCCACCCGATCGTGTACCACGGTATGAAGACGCCATACATACCCGGCGGCGACGGTAGACACGATCGAGCCGACAACAGTCCACCGCGAGAAGAAAGCTGGTCCATGACAGACATCGACCCGCTTGGGGACGACCCGTGGTGACCGCACTCCCGCAGTGTCTGAGGTTACGCGGAGGGTGGAAGCGTGCGCTTTGAGGACGAAGCATATTCCGCGTTTCTCTCGATCGCCCAATTGCCTGCGGCGCGCAAGAATCGGGTGGCTTGCACACTCGTCCGGGTGCATTTCATGGCAATCACAAAGGAGATCTGCCATGACCGCCATTCGTTTTGTCGCCATGCCGACGATCGACGCCGAACTCCTCTGGAACGGCGGCAGCGACGCCTATGACAGGCTGCCCGAGACGATCGTTTCCGATGGTCCCGGTCATCCCTGCCGCCATTGCCTCGAAAATATCGATGCGGGCGAGGCGTTGCTGGTCTTCGCCTACCGGCCCTTCCCCGAGCTGCAGCCCTATGCCGAAACCGGCCCGGTCTTCCTGCACAAGCAACCTTGTGCACGCTATGCCGCCGAAGAGATCATGCCGCCGGTGCTGACGACGAGCCGTGACTTCATCGTCCGCGGCTATAACGAAAATGACCGCATCGTCTACGGCACCGGCGCGGTGACTGCTGTCGGCGATATTCCGGCCTATAGCGAAGAGCTGCTGGGACGATCTGATATCGCCTATGTGCATGTGCGCTCGGCGCGCAACAACTGCTTCCAATGCCGGATCGACAAGGTAAAGGCGCCGGCCTTTGTGGAGACCGGCCCTTCTATCTGACCTATAGTCAGGTCTCTCACGCTACGTTCAGCACGCTCTCCGGCGCGAAAGCCTCGTAGCCCAGCGCGTCGGCGACCGGCTTGCTGGTGATGCGGCCCTTGTGGACGTTGAGGCCGTTCCTCAGATGCTTGTCTTCGGCGATAGCGCGCAGGCCGCGATCGGCAAGCGCCAGGCCATGAACCAATGTGGCATTGTTCAGCGCGTGCGCCGAGGTGACTGGCACGGCGCCCGGCATGTTGGCAACGCAATAATGCACGACGCCGTCGACTTCATAGGTCGGATCGGAATGGGTCGTCGCGTGCGAGGTCTCGAAGCAGCCGCCCTGGTCGATGGCGACGTCGACGATGACGGAGCCCTTCTTCATGCCGGACAGCATCTCGTGTGTGACCAGCTTCGGAGCGGCAGCGCCCGGGATCAGCACGGCGCCGATAATGAGATCGGCCGAGAAGACTTCCTCCTCCAGCGCCTGGATGCTGGAATAACGCGTGTGGATGCGGCCTGCGAAGATATCGTCGAGCTGGCGCAGTCGCGGCAGCGACTTGTCGAGGATGCTGACATCGGCGCCAAGGCCGGCAGCCATCCTGGCCGCATGCAGGCCGACGACGCCGCCGCCGATGACCGCGACCTTGGCCGGCAACACGCCGGGCACGCCGCCGAGCAGGACGCCGAGGCCGCCATTGGCCTTCTGCAGGGCGGTCGCTCCAGCCTGGATCGACAGGCGTCCGGCGACCTCCGACATCGGCGCCAGCAGCGGCAGGCCGCCACGCTCGTCGGTTACCGTCTCATAGGCGATCGCGGTGACGCCCGAGGCGATGAGACCCTTGGTCTGTTCGGGATCCGGCGCCAGATGGAGGTAGGTGTAGAGAAGCTGACCGTCGCGGAGTTGCGTCCATTCGGCGGGCTGCGGCTCCTTCACCTTGACGATCATGTCGCACTTTTCGAAGATATCCTTGGCGGAGGCGGCGATCTTGGCGCCGGCCGCGGCATAGGCGGCATCATCAGCGCCGATGCCGACGCCCGCCTTGGTTTCCACCCAGACCTCGTGGCCATGGGCAACATATTCGCGCACCGAAGCCGGCGTCAGGCCGACGCGATATTCATGATTCTTGATTTCCTTCGGGCAACCGACACGCATGCGCGTTCCTCTCATTTTATCTCCGCGGCCGCGGATTTTTTCAGATGATGAATCCAACCATCAAGGCAGTGAAATGTCCTTGCAAAGACGATTTGCGAAGACGCGATTTTTCGGCGATTATTGCGCCTCTCCTATCTTTCTTCGAAGGTTCTTCGAATGGCCGATCTCGATACCATCGATCTTGCGATTCTCCGGGCATTGCAGGCAAACGCCCGCATCACCAATGCCGAGCTTGCCGAAAGGATCGGATTGTCGCCTTCGGCCTGTTCGCGCCGGCTCGACATCTTGGAAAGAAGCGGCGTCATCGGCGGCTACCATGCGCGGCTTTCACACAAGGCGCTCGACTACAAGATGATCGCCATCGTGCATATCTCGCTCTCCGGCCAATTCGCCAAGACGCTGGCGGAATTCGAGGCAGCGGTGAAGCTCTGCCCGAACGTGCTCGTCTGCTACCTGATGTCGGGCGAATACGACTATATCCTCAGGGTCGCAGCCCGCGACCTCGAGGACTATGAGCGCATCCACCGCGACTGGCTGTCGGCCCTGCCCCACGTCGTCAAGATCAATTCGAGCTTCGCGCTCAGAGAAATCATCGACAAGCCGAATGTCGGCCTTTGAGGCCTTGCATCTTTGCCGAAAGCCTGCCCAGACTTTTGGTGCGCGCAGGCGTTTTCCCACTACAGCGCCGTGCGTCTTTTCAGACGCGCAGAGGACGCTGTAACACTTTGGACTTCTGCATAATTTCACCCTTAAATCGGAATCGATTTAAGGGTGAAATTATGCAGTAATGGCAAATCATGACATCGAAGACCCAAGGCTATATTTTCGCGCTGCTGGCGATCACCATCTTCTCCCTGCAGGATGCCATCTCGAAACATCTGGCGACGGCCTATCCGCCAATCTTCGTGACGATGATCCGCTACTGGGCCTTTGCGCTTTTCACGATCATCCTCGCTTCGAAGATGCGCGGCGGCATCAAGGCGACCGCCCGCACCAAACGCCCTCTCCTGCAGGTGACCCGCGGCGTGCTGCTTGCCGTCCAGGTGGTACTGGCCATCACCTGCTTTGCGATAATCGGTCTTGCCCGTTCACAGGCGATCTTTTCCGCGACGCCGATCCTGATCGCGCTGCTGGCGATGCCGATCCTCGGCGAGCGGGTCGGGTGGCGGCGGTGGGCAGCGATCGGTGCCGGACTTTTCGGAGTGCTGCTGATCCTCAAGCCGGAAGGCGAATTTTTCGACGTGAAGCTGCTTCTCGCCGTCATTTCCTGCTTCAACTTCGCCTTCTACGTCATCGCCACCCGTCTGGTCAGCCGCGACGATTCGTCGATGACCAGCTTCTTCTATACCGGCGTCGTCGGCGGCGTCACGATGACACTCATCGGACCGTTCTACTGGAGCTGGATGTCGTCGGGTGACTGGGGCTGGATGGCGCTCGTCTGCGTCACCAGCATTTCCAGCCATTATTTCCTGATCCGCGCCTATGATGTTCTCGATGCCGCCGCTGTCCAGCCGTTGACCTATCTATCACTGGTCTACGCCTCGGTCATCGGCATGGCGGTCTATGACGAAACGCTCAGTCTCAACACGATCATCGGTTCGATCATCGTGGTTGCCGCCGGCATTTTCACCGTCTGGCGCGAGCATGTGGTCGGAAGCAGGGCCACTGCTGCCAATTGATGTTTCACTGCAATTTTAGCCAAGCCCCTAAAACCATTTCAATTTTCCGGCGCTATGCTCCCTCGCTATACCAAGGGAGACAGTATGACCCGCAACTTGAAAATCACGGCCCGGAAGACTGATCGGAAAAACTGCCGCGTTTTCGGCCATGTCAAATACCTGAACAGCCAGGTGGATGCCCGCATCCTCGACCTATCGCCAACCGGTGCCGCCCTGGAGATGAAGGGGCCGCTCCATGCCGCCTCAGGCAGCAAGGTGCGCATCGAGGCCGAAAACCTCGGGCTGCTCGAAGGTATCATCCGCTGGAAGCACAATGGCCGCGTCGGCATCCAGTTCGACGTGAATTCGAATGCGCGGGCGCAGATCTCCTCCTATTTCCGCTTTTTCCATAAGGAGATGCGGCCGGTGCTGGCGGTACGCCCGCTGGCCAAAGCCAGCACCAATAGCGACCGGATGCCTCATTTGGCAACGTCGACGCTGAAATCGTAAGGCTGCACTGCCTTGGCGCCGAATGAGCGGCTGAGATCGTTCCAGTAGCTGCGGTTGACGTTGACGTCGAGGGTGACCGAACCTTGCGTCTGCGGCAGCCTGGCGCCGAGGTTCCTGACGTCGACGGTGGCGGTATTGGCGTTGGCGCCGGACAGCAGGATCGTTTCCGTGCCGAGCGGCACGTTGACCGCGCCAGGCGCCTGGCTGCTGGAGAGCGGCTCGCTTGATATGATCTGGCCGTCTCCGCCGAGGAACTTGATATCGCAGGTCTGGCATTCGCCCTGCGTCCAGCCGGGATTGACCTTCAATTCGACCCGCGGCGGCAGGGAGCGAGTGCCGTCCTGAGCATGGGCGACGCCGACGATGCCGAACAGGCTGGCGGCCGAGCTGACCTCGATCGGCCTCGGGTTGGCTGCACTCCCCTGTGCAGCGGCCATGATCAGAGCCGGTGCGCCGATGCCAAGAAGAAGCGCCTTCTGCAACTGCTGTTCGCGATAGATCAGGGCGATAGCGCCGCCGATAATGAAGAAGACGACGATGGCTGCAAGCGCGCAGGCAACCGAGATCCAAGGGTTTGCCGTCGTCGTCAGCCATTTCTCCACATCGCCGCTGTAGAGCGCCTGCGCCTTGTCGACCAGACTGGGTGCGATGCCTCCGAAACCTCCGACCAAAGCGATAACGACCTTGTTCATAATGCCATCTCCCCAATGGTTCCAGCTATTACCACTGTACCATAAATTGCATTTCACGACCATGCCGCTTTCCCGCTGGATTGTTTTGCCGTTCTGTCATTTTCACGGTGTACTCCTCGGCAAATCGTCCTAATTCTGATTGGCCGGACGATGCATGATCCCTATTAGGAGAATCTCCATGTCTTCCATTTTCGATGTTGGCGCGATGAGCCGCCGTTCCCTGCTCGGCGGCCTCGCCGCCACTTCCGCCCTGGTGCTGCTGCATCCTTTCAGCGCGCGCGCCAACGCCAACCAGGCCCATCTCAGACTGATGGAAACGACCGACATCCACGTCAACGTCTTCCCCTATGACTATTATGCCGACAAGCCGAACGACACGATGGGCCTGTCGCGCACCGGGACGATTGTCGACGAGATCCGCGCAGAGGCCGTCAACTCGCTTCTGATCGACAATGGCGACGTGCTGCAGGGCAATCCGATGGGCGATTACATGGCCTATCAGCACGGCATGAAGGACGGCGACGTCCATCCGGTGATCAAGGCGATGAACACGCTCGGCTATACGGTCGGCACGCTCGGCAATCACGAGTTCAACTACGGCCTCGACTTCATGTTCAAGGTCCTGGCAGGCGCAAACTTCCCCTTCGTCTGCGCCAACCTGACCAAGGGCCAGCTCGCCTCGGACCCGAAGCAGGACGATCTCTTCTTCAAGCCCTACATCATCGTCGAAAAGCAGATCAAGGATGGCGCCGGCAATGAGAGCCCCGTCAAGATCGGCTTCATCGGCTTCGTACCGCCGCAGATCATGCTCTGGGACATCAAGAACCTCGAAGGCAAGGCACAGACGCGCGACATCGTCGATGCCGCCAAGGCCTGGGTTCCCGCCATGAAGGAAGCCGGCGCCGATATCGTCATTGCGCTCTCGCATTCCGGCATCGACGGCAGCGCACCGTCCGAAAAGATGGAAAACGCCTCGCTGCATCTCGCCGCCGTCGACGGGATCGACGCGATCTTCACCGGCCACCAGCATCTCGTCTTCCCCGGCCCGAAGAGCTGGGACGGTGTGGCCAATGCCGATCCCGTCAAGGGCACGCTGCATGGCAAGCCCGCCGTGATGGCCGGCTTCTGGGGCTCACATCTCGGCCTTATCGACCTGCTGCTCGAAAAGGACGGCAATAGCTGGAGGATCGTCGATTTCACCTCGGAAGCACGGCCGATCTTCCATCGCGACGACAAGAAGAAGGTGGTTGCCGACTACGCCGACAAGAAGGATGTGGTCGAGGCCGCCAAGGCCGAGCATGAGGCGACGCTTGCCTATGTCCGCACCCCGGTCGGCAAGACCTCCGCACCGCTCTATTCCTATTTCGCGCTGGTTGCCGATGACCCCTCGGTGCAGGTCGTCAGCCAAGCCCAGACCTGGTACATCAAGCAGATGCTCGCCGACACCGAATTCAAGGATCTGCCGGTGCTTTCGGCGGCGGCCCCCTTCAAGGCCGGCGGTCGCGGCGGCGCCGACTACTATACCGATGTTCCGGCCGGCGATATCGCCATCAAGAACGTCGCCGACCTCTATCTCTACCCGAACACGGTGCAGGCCGTTGCCATTACCGGCGCACAGGTGAAGAACTGGCTCGAAATGTCGGCCGGCATGTTCAATCACATCGAGGCCGGCTCGAAGGATGGGGCGCTGCTCAACAACGACTTCCCGTCCTACAATTTCGACGTGATCGACGGCGTCACCTACCAGATCGACCTGTCGCAGCCGCCGAAATATGATTCGTCCGGCAAGCCGATCAATCCGGACGCCAACCGCATCCAGAACCTCGCCTTCAACGGCAAGCCGATCGACCCGGCCCAGAAGTTCGTCGTCGTCTCGAACAACTACCGCGCCGGCGGCGGCGGCAATTTCCCTGAGATCACCGCGGACAAGGTGATCTTCCAGGCACCGGATACCAACCGCGACGTCATCGTCCGCTATATCCATGATCAGGGCACGATCAATCCGTCGGCCGACGCAAACTGGACCTTCAAGCCGCTCCCGGGCACGACCGCGACCTTCGAGAGCGGGCCGAAGGCGAAGCAGTTCCTCGCCGAGGTGAAGAGCGTCAAGATCGAGGATGCCGGCGAAGGGGCCGACGGTTTCTCGAAGTTCAGGCTGGTTCTTTAGGCGGAAGACAGTATCAGCGAAGGCGCGGCGCACCCGCGCCTTCGTCATTCGGCCGCGAGCGGCGTACCAGCGTCCTGCAGTTCCGCTATCTGAGCATGGAAATCGGCTTGGCTCGGGCAGGCGGAAAGCCGCGTGCGGAACGCGTCGATCATCCAGGTGGCGGCAGGTCCGGGCGGGTTGGCGAGCTGACGGACCGAATATATGGGATACTCCCCCTGTTCGTAGGCATCCAGATCGAGATGAACGAGCCTGCCGCTCGTCAGATCGTCATGAATCACGGAAGCCGGGAGGCCGCCCCAGCCAAGGCCGGCCCTGATGAGCTGGTGCTTCGTCGCAATATCGCTGACGCGCCATGTCTTGTAGGAGAGAACGTTGAAATCGCGCCCCTTCGTCCGTCCCGACGCATCGGTGACGACGAGTTGCACTTCCTCGCGCACGTCGCCGAGCGTCAGCGGCCGGCCGATTCCGGCAAGCGGGTGGTTATGCGCGGCAACCGGCAACATGAAGGAATGACCGATACGCTCCGTGACAATCGAATCGTCCTGCTTGACGACCGCGCCGCCAATCCCGATCGTCGCCTTGCCGCTGAGGACGAGATCCATGACCATTCCGAGCTCACCGACATTGAGGCTCAACGAAACGGATGGAAACATCTCGCGGAATTCGCGGAGGACGTCCACCAGGGCTCGCGAAGGCACCATGACGCTGATGGCGACGGAAACCTCCGCCTCGAGCCCTTCCCTCAGGCTCTTGACGCGCGCCCGCATGACTTGCAGATCGCCCAGAATGCGCCGCGCATCCTCCAGCATCGCCTTGCCCGCCTCCGTCAGCTTCGGCTGACGCGCGCCGGAGCGCTCGAAAAGCGGGACTTCGAGCTGTGCTTCCAGATTGGCGATCGTATAGCTGACGACCGATTGGGCACGGTTCAGCGCCCGTGAAGCGGCCGAGAAGCTGCCGGTCTCGGCAACAGTCAGAAACACCTGCAATTGGTCCAGAGTCGGGTTCGGCAGCATCTTCTATCCATTCCATCGATAGTTTCGATCGACATTATCACCGTTTTTTCGATAGCAGGCCAGACCTATTTTCCTCATCGAGACTGCGGCTCACCTCCCAGCAACGGGCCGTCAAATCCCATTCGAAAGGAAATGCACCATGTCGTCCATCCTTCTTCTGACGTCCAGCCCGCGTGCCGAATCGCTCTCGACGCCGATCGCCGTCGATCTCGCCGAAAAGCTGAAGAGCCAGAACCCGGGCAGCGTCGTCGTTCGCCGCGACCTTGCCGCCAACCCGCTGCCGCACATCGATGACCTCTTCACCGGCGCAATCCGCAAACCGGCAGAGGCCCGCACCGCTGAGGAAGCCGCAGCCGTCGAGACTTCCGACGAACTCGTCAACGAGCTGCTCGCCGCCGACACGATCGTCATCAGCACCGGCCTCATCAATTTCAACATCTATTCGTCGTTGAAGACCTGGATCGACAACGTCGCCCGCGCCGGCCTGACCTTCAAGTACACGGAAAGCGGCCCGGTCGGCCTCGCAACAGGCAAGAAGGTCTATGTGGTGCTCGCCTCGGGTGGTGTCTACTCGCAGGGGCCGGCCGCCGCTTTGAACCATGCCGTGCCATACCTGAAGTCGGTTCTCGGCTTCCTCGGCATCAGCGATATCGAGACCATCTATGTCGAAGGCCTGGCCTTCGGTCCGGAAGCTGCCGAAAAGGCCATCGACGCCGCCAAGTCGCGCGTCCAGGAAATCGCACTGGCGGCCTGATCGGCTCCCAAATGCTCCATCGACGGCCGGCCTTTGCCGGCCGTTTTTCATTTGTCGATATCGGCGACAAAATCCCGGACCGTTGCCAGGATTTCGGCCGAGAGTTGTTCATCGGACGAAATCCTGGCAAGGCCGACGCCGCCGGCCATCATCGCGAAGGCCATGATCGCCTTGCGCCGCCTTTCCCCTTCGTCCGCTCCCGCAGCCTTGCTCGCCAATGACGCGAAATTGCGCCGGAGCCCGTCCGTCGCGATCCCCCGCGCCTTCTCGCCGCTGCGGGATATGTCGGAGGTCAGCGCTGCGAAAGGGCAACCCTCGCCAGGATTGTCGCGATGATAGGCGCTGACATAACGATCGGCGACATCGGCGGCCGTCATCTCCGCCGGGTTCACCCCCTCGGCCTCCAGCTTGCGTCCCCATGAATCGAAAGCGGACTGGATCGCCTCGGCGACCAGATCGTCGCGGGAGGAGAAATGTTTGTAGAAGCCGCCGACGGTCAGGCCGGCCTCCTTCATCAGATCGGCGACGCCAATACCGTCGAGCCCCTCCTCGCGCAGCCGCTTCGACGCGATCTGGACAATCTTCTCGTGCGTCTTTTGTTTCTCCAACTGCGAACGCCCCATCGGACATCTCCCCGGCACCAATCGAATGAGCATGATGTCGGCCGAAAACCGCTTACACTTTTCGGCATCATGCTTCTCTTGACTCATGTGGATTATCATCATAATCCTTGTAGATAACGATCATAATCCAGATCGTTGCCAATTCCAAGAGGAGCATGAATCATGCGTCTAAGAAACAAGGTCGCCCTGATTACCGGCGGAAACAGCGGCATCGGTCTTGCGACCGCCAGGGTCTTCATCGACGAGGGTGCCAAGGTGGTGATCACCGGCCGCAACCCGGAAACGCTCGCGGCTGCCGAAAAGGCGCTCGGGGGCGGCGTGCTGGCGCTGAAGGTCGACGTCACCGATGCCGCCGCCACCGAGAAGGCGTTTGCGGAAGCCGCCGGAAAGGTCGGCAAGTTCGACATCGTCTTCGCCAATGCCGGCATCGGCGGCGCGACGCCGCTCGGCGAGACATCGCCAGAGCAGTTCAACCAGATCATCAGCACCAATCTCACGGCGGTTTTCTTCACCGTGCAATCAGCCCTGCCGCATCTCAATGACGGCGCTTCGGTGATCCTCAACGGTTCGGTGCATGCCGTGCTCGGCGCTCCAGGCTGGTCGGCCTATGCGGCGACCAAGGCGGCAGTCCGGGCAATGACGCGCAATATGGCATCCGAGCTCGCGCCGCGCGGCATCCGCGTCAATCAAGTGACGCCCGGCGGCACGAAGACGCCGATCTGGTCGCCGATGGCCCAGACAGAAGATGCGATGGCGGCGCTCGAAGCGCGCATCGGCGGCATGAGCCCGCTCGGCCGCATGAGCGAAGCCGACGAAATCGCCAAGGCGGCGCTCTATCTGGCCTCGGATGATTCGGCCAATGTCACCGGCATCGAGATCACCGTCGACGGCGGCATGACGAGCGCGCCATCCGGCGCCAAGATCTTCCGCGCTGCCTGAATGAGCCGGGCTGGGCAGGTCAAACTTGCCCGGCCCCTCGCCGACCTCGGTCACCCGTCATAGAGTGCTTGTATTGTCTCTTACGGATGCTTTGTTTCGTTCTTGCGTTGCACGGTGGGCAACACGAAAGAGGACGATTGCCAAATTCAGGACGGCAAGCAGGAGCAAGACACAGAGCATGGTCTGGATGCCGGAGGAAACGATCAGATTGCCGGCGATCAGTGGAAAGCCGAAGACGCCGATGGAATAGGCGAGCGAGAATAACAAAAGCGACTGCGGCATAAGGCCGGCGGGAGCCTCATTAGCCGCCAGGCCGTTGATGACGGAATAAGTCAAGCCATAGCCCACCCCCAGCATCGCTGCGCCTCCCAGATAGGCAAGCTGATTTGATGTCAGCATCAGGAACAGCACGATCGATGCCAGCGTCAGACTTGTCAGGACCACAAGCGAATAGAGTGGGTCTTTCTTGACCACATATCCCGCCACGAACAGCCTGCTCAGAATTGCGGCGGACATGAAGCCGATGAAGAACAGGGAGTAATCGAACCCATGCGCCTTGGCGTAGCTGGTTTGAAAGCTGGACAATCCACCGAAAATCGCTCCACCGATGCCGACCATAGTGATGGAATAGATGGCTCGCGAACCGATCACCTCACGCGCTGCGCCAAATGAGATCTTGTTGACATGGGGCAGGATTTTGCCGGCCTTGGTCAGCCGGAGGTGGAGCCAAAAGTAAAGCGCACCGCCGGCGAGACTGGAAAGGAACGCAAATACGAAGGCCGCCTCGATCGGCATCGACCAGCTGGTGGCAATGCGGCCAATGATCGGTCCGGCGCCGATGCCCGACATCATCGATCCTGAAAGCAGGGCAAAAAACCTGATCCGATGTTCGGGTTCGACGATCGCGGCGACCAGAATGGGTCCGAGCGCATAGAAGGTGCCCCAGCCTATGCCGAGGATGAAACCGACCGCCATCAGGCTCAGCCCAGCTGCAGGAACCATGGCAAATCCCAGCGCTGACGCGGCAAGAAACAATCCCGAGACAGCCACCGCCCGCGCCGAGCCGATGGCATCCGCGATGTGGCCGGACAGGATCACGAGAATGACGGTGCTGACAGTCGCAGCCGAAATGATCAGGCCGGCCAGCGCCTCGTCGCCGCCACGCTGGCCAACCAGCACCGGGATCAGAAAGGTCACGCCATAAGCGATCGAAAGAAGAAACCCGCCGATACATAAAACGGTAAACTCGCCGCCATCGACTTTCTTCCGTGCAATTGAATCACTCATGTCTCCGCGCCCCTCGCAGGAAAACTCATCTGGGATATTTCCGCCATGGAGATCACGTTTGAATTTTGCGAACAAGCCGTTTTTATGTTGCTCATAACGTATTGAAAATACATACATAGGCAGACAAATGTTTCGATTTAAGCAACATCTTCAACATCCCCGACCGACGCACTGCATCGATCGACGTTAGGAAGCGGCTCCCGAAGTCCGCAGCCTTGCGCACCATCAGCATCGATACGAATTCACGAGGAATACCTACGGGCTGGCCGAGTTCAGCCAAACGGGGAAAGAGCCTCAATCGAGGCCAGCCGGGCCAACTGAGTTGGTCGGGTTAACTGGGTCAGCCCGAGCCACGGGCTAACTGAGTTTCACCACGCCCGAGCGGCCGACGACGCAGTTGCGGCCGCTCTTCTTGGCTGCATAGAGCCTGCCGTCGGCAGCCGTCAGCACGGCGGTGAAATCGACGCCATCCTCGTCGGCAGTCGCAACGCCGATGCTGACCGTGATCGGCGTGTCATCCGGCGTCTTGACGCTGGTCGCGATCGTCCAACGCAGGCGCTCGGCAAGCAGCAGACCTTCCTCGTGATCGGTGCCTGGACAGACGGCAACGAATTCCTCGCCGCCGAAGCGGAAGACGCGATCGCTCGAGCGCAACGTCGTGCCCAATCGGGCGGCGATCGCCTTCAGTACCTCGTCGCCCTGGAGATGGCCGTAGCCGTCGTTGACATCCTTGAAGTGATCGGCGTCGATAATGAGGACGGTGGCGAATGACCCCTGCTTCAGTGCCTCGAGCAGCATCAGCGGCGCTTCCATTTCCATGCGCGTCCGATCGTAGACACCAGTGAGCATGTCGCGGCCGGTGCGCTCCAGAAGATCGTTGTAGCGCTCGCGGAACGTCAGGTCACCGAACACGTCGCTGATCGAACGTGCGGACCCGGCTGCGCCGATACGGCGAATACGATATTCATAGAATGCGAACATCGCCGCGTAGAGGCAGACGGCAAGCATTTTCGCCTTCCATCCGCCCCAGAATGCGGCGATCGGCACATCCAGGAAGTAATGCAGCGCGGCGAAAAAGCCGATCTGGTCGAAGGTCAGCAGCACGAAGCCCGAAATCAGGAAACGCAGGACGACGCGGCGGCGGAAGAAATCGCCGAGTTTTTCGTAGAGCAGGATGATGCCGAGCGAATCGACATAGAGCAGCGCCGTGCCCCAGACCATCAGCCAGCCCATCTCCTTGAGAAAATCGACATCGGGTGTGTGGTTGGTCGATATCTGCAGCGGCTGGTGCAGTTGTAGCACCCAGGCAATACCGACGGTGAGCAGGTTGCCGAGGAAAAGACCATAGATCGGCTGGCGCACCGTCGCGGCATCTTCCTGCAGGTAAAGCATCAGGATCATCATCAGCTTGCCGGAGAAGAAGACGGATGAGCCCGGCGACACATCCCCGAACGGCAGCGAGACGTAAAAGACCGCCGCCAGATAGGTCTCCATGAAATGCATGACGCCGAGCGCCGTCAGGAAAACCCCGAGACCGAGCCGGTGACGGAAATGCAGAAGCGTCACCATCAGCACGAAATAGGCGATGGCTTCGACGACGAAGAGAGCGAGGTTGAGTGTCTCCATCATGAGACCTCGGCTCCGGACATCAGCCCCCAGCACCCTGCCGGCGCGACGATCGCGACAGCGGATCCTTTGGTCGATCGTCCGAAAAAGTCAAACACGAGGGCGTCCCGCAAATCCTGCAGGCGATACCTTTCACCGCAATCCTTTAAGATTGCGTGAGCAGGATCGCTCGCCGATGGACGTCCAAATCAGGCGATTGAAAAACAAGAATAATTGTGGCCGGCATCAAATACCTGTCCGGCGGTATCTATTTCAAACCTGACGAAGCTTCTCGCCGTCGCCAAAGAGCGACGAACCATGCTGATCGATGATCTGCTGCGCCTTGCGCACCGTGCATTCGAGCGCGTCATCGGAGGAGGAAAACAGATCGGCGCGGATGAAATTGCGCACCAGTACCTCGTCGCCAACCTTCTTTTCGATGCGGCCGGCAAGGCGATACTGGCCGCCTTCCTTGCGAGGCTCGGCATAGATCGTGCAATCGCCGTAAAGCTGCGGCTCGCCGGAAGGGCCTGCCGCCTCCGAAGCCGGTTTGCCGCCGCCGGAGAACATCGAAAAGATATTTGAAATGAACGAAGCCATGCTCCGCCTTTAGCACGACCGTATCGCTGTCGCCAAGTCAAATGATCAGATTGGCGAGGATCTCGTTTTCGGTGATATCCTCGTAACCCATGCCGGCTGCTTCGAAATTTCCGATCAGCCGAGCGAAATTCTCCGGCGCCTTGGTTTCGATGCCAATCAGGATCGAGCCGAAGTTACGCGCCGATTTCTTCAGATATTCGAAGCGGGCGATATCGTCGTCAGGGCCGAGCAGATTGAGGAAATCCCGGAGCGCGCCGGGGCGCTGGGCGAGCCGCAGGATGAAGTATTTCTTCAGCCCTGCGTAACGCATGGCTCTTTCCTTTACGTCAGGCAGACGCTCGAAATCGAAATTGCCGCCGGATACGACAGCAACGATGGTCTTGCCGCGGATCGCTTGGCCGTCCATCGCGGCGATCGCCGTCAGCGACAAGGCACCGGCCGGCTCCAGCACGACGCCCTCGACATTCAGCATTTCCTGAATGGTAACGCAGATGGCGTTCTCCGGCATGAGTTGCACTTGGCTTGCCGGGAACTCACGAAGAGCGGCGAAATTCAGGTCGCCGATCCGCGCCACTGCAGCGCCATCGACGAAATTGTCGACCTTGGCAAGCGTTGTCACCGCGCCCGCCTCGATGCTGCGCTTAAGACTCGGCGCACCGGCGGGCTCGGTGAAGACGAAAGCCGATTTCGGCACGGTGCCGTCGAGATAGCCGGTGATGCCGGCGGCCAGTCCGCCACCGCCAACCGGCAGGACGACCATGTCCGGCACTGTTCCCTCCGGCAGCTGCTGCATGATTTCGGCGGCGACGGTCGCCTGGCCTTCGATGATGTCGGCGTGGTCGAAGGGCGGCACCATGACGCCGCCAATCGCCTCCACATGTTCGCGGGCGGCCTGGTAGCATTGGTCGAAGAAGTCGCCAAACAGCCGGATGGTGATGAATTCGGCGCCGAACATGCGGGTCTTGTCGATCTTCTGCTGCGGTGTCGTCACCGGCATGAAGACGACGCCCGGCACGCCGAAATGGCGGCAGACGAAGGCAAAGCCCTGGGCATGATTGCCAGCCGAGGCGCAGACGAAGGTCTTGCCGGCAGCACCCTGCCCGATCGCCTTGCGGAAGAAATTGAAGGCGCCGCGAATCTTATAGGAGCGCACCGGCGACAGATCCTCGCGCTTCAGCCAGATATCGGCACCGTAGCGGGCCGACAGATGATCGTTGAGCTGCAGCGGCGTTGCCGGAAACAGGCTGCGCATTGCCTCTTCGGCGCTTTCGACATCAAGTCTCGTCACGGGCGTGGTCCATTCTCATGAGTAACCGCTGCCGCTATGGCATAGCGGGACCGGCAAAAGAAAGCCCGTTTCGGCCATTTCCGGTTCTCTCCCGGGAAAGCCTTTCTTAAGCCAATCGCGAAATCGGCGGCAGATGAACTGATTTTAACTGTCAATGAAAAGCCAAGCCACTAATATGAAGCCATGATGATCTTCAAATTTGCAAGGCCGCTCGCCTGGCTGCTGCTCGCCCTCATCCTCTTCGTCACGGTTTCGCCGATCGGGCTGAGGCCGGAAACGGTCACGACGGTCGATACCGATCGCGGGGGCGCCTATGTTCTCGTCGGCATCGCCTTCGCGCTCGCCTATCCGAAACAGTGGAAGATGGTGGCGGTGCTGCTGATTGCCGGTGCAGTCGCCATCGAATATCTGCAGTATTTCGCACCAACACGCCATCCGCGCCTGCACGATGCCGGCATCAAGGCAGCGGGCGCAGCCCTCGGGCTGCTGGCCGGCTGGCTGATCAACAGGTGGCGCGAGACCAAAGCGCCAAACGCGCTTCCGCTCACAGAGCGATGATCACCATCAGGAAAAGACCGCACATAATCCCGAAAATCGAATTCGGGATCTGTCCAGATCGAAAGTAATAGAGCGTCCTTAGCGCGTCTTCTTAGACGCGCTAAGGACGCTCTAGAAACCCTGCAAATGCATTGCCCAGAAGAACAGCGGTATCGCGGCTATCGCAGTCCCCAGAACAAGTGCGACACTGGTCTTGAAGATGCGGATGCGCCGAACCTTAGTCCCACTCCAATCGTAAACCATCGTCTTACTCCCCAAGACAACCCTTACTCAACTGTCGCGGCGCAATCGTTACGCCGGACATTCCTTTGTCAAGCGATAACTTGCTTTTATGCACAATATACAAGCAGATTCAATACAGGCATATTCAAACAGGATTATGAAGGTGGTGCGGGCGACGGGGGTCGAACCCGTACAGCCAAGGCCGAGGGATTTTAAGTCCCTTGCGTCTACCAGTTTCGCCACGCCCGCTTGCGGCATTTTCAATATCTTGCGTCATGGGCGATGGGAAGAGCCGCGAGGCGTAAAAATCATGCCTGTTTTGCCGGCAGCACCGACGAATGATCGGCCAGGCATTTCCCTCCCGAAAGCCGTCGCCGATGAAGGCTGCCAGTCTCTCGTGGGAAAAAACAGAAAAGGCGCGGCGAGCCCCATGCCCGCCGCGCCTTCATTATTTCAGCGTCAAAGATCAGGCGAGCTTGGCAGCCAGCTTGGCGACGTGGGCGCCCTGGTATTTCGCGCCTTCCAGCTCGATCTCGGAAGGCTGGCGCGAGCCGTCGCCGTTGGTGATGGTGGAGGCGCCGTAAGGCGAGCCGCCCTTGACTTCTTCGGTGCCCATTTGGCCCTGGAAGGCATAAGGCAGGCCGGCAACGACCATGCCCTGGTGCAGGAAGGTCGGGATGAAGCCGAGAATGGTCGATTCCTGGCCGCCGTGCTGGGTGGCCGAAGAGGTGAAGACCGAACCGAGCTTGCCGACGAGTTTGCCGGCGAACCAGAGGCCGCCCGTCTGATCCCAGAAATTGCGCATCTGCGAGGCGACCGTGCCGAAGCGGGTGCCGGCGCCGACGATGATCGCGTCATAGTCCGCCAGTTCGTCGACGGTGGCGATGGGAGCCGCCTGGTCGACCTTGTAATAGGAAGCCTTGGCGACGTCTTCCGGAACCAGTTCCGGAACGCGCTTGACGGTGACCTCGGCGCCGGCCGACTTCGCGCCTTCGGCGACCGCATAGGCCATGGTTTCGATATGGCCGTAAGCCGAATAATAAAGGACGAGAACCTTCGCCATCTTCTATCTTCCTTGAAACATCGGGTTGAATTTCGTGCCCGACGCGATTTCTATCAGCGCGCCTGGGCGAACACAGCCCTGCCCTCAAGAACTCAGTGTTCACCACCCGGAGACGAAAATTCGCTTGCGGTTTTCATTTCGGCAAAAATGACGCATCGCCCGAGTTAAAGAGTTAGCGCATGATGTCGTCCGAAAACCGCCTGGACTTTTCGGCATCATGCTCTGGTGTTTGCAAAGCGAGCGAACGGCGCTACCTATTCCCCAGCCTCACATCACGGAACATCCCATGAGCCAAGACATCGTCGTCACCGCCGCCATGCTCGCCATCGGCGACGAACTTCTCTCCGGCCGTACCAAGGATAAAAATATCGGCCATCTCGCCGATTTGCTGACGCTTTCCGGCATCGACCTCAAGGAAGTGCGCATCGTCGCCGACGACGAGGACGCGATTGTCGAGGCGCTGAACGCGCTTCGCGGCAAATATGATTACGTCTTCACCTCGGGCGGCATCGGGCCGACGCATGACGACATCACTGCCGATGCCATCTCCAAGGCTTTCGGCGTGCCCTGCGAATATGACGAAACAGCAATGACGCTGCTTGCCGAGATGTACCGCCGCCGCGAGATGGAATTCACCGAGGCGCGCCAGCGCATGGCGCGTATGCCGCGAGGGGCCGTGCATATCGCCAACCCGGTCTCGACCGCCCCAGGCTTCATCATCGGCAATGTCCATGTCATGGCCGGGGTGCCGCAGGTCTTCCAGGCGATGGTCGACAATGTGCTGCCGATGCTTCGAACCGGCACGCCGGTGCTGTCGCTCGCTATCGCCTGCCCTTACGGCGAAGGCGAGATCGGCACGCCGCTGACCGCGATCCAGAAGGCACATCCGGAAACCAGCATCGGTTCCTACCCACGTTATATCGGCCAGAAATTCTCGACCGAGATCGTCGTACGCGGCCGCTCGCAGGCGGCAATCGATGCGGCCGGCGCCGAGGTGCAGGCGATGATCGACACCATCCGCCAAAGGAAGGACATCGCCGAAAACCATTCCGCCGAGGCTTGAGGGCAACGCCGGAACTGGAAGCCATCCTTGATCCCGATCAAGGAACAGGAGAACGGTCCGGCGCATTCCTTCCCTCGCGCAAGCCATTTCAGCGCAAGGAGAATTGATATGTCTTACAAAACCATTCTCGCCATTCTCGATACATCAGACAATAGTACCGCGGTTGCCGATTTCGCCTTTGCCATCGCTGCTGAAAGCGGCGCCCATGTGATCGGCCTGCATGCCGAAATCATTTCCGCCGTGCCGCTGGTAGCGCCGATGGAAATCCCCGATCCCGTTGCCGTGCAGGCGCTGCAGGACATGGCGCATAGCGAAACGATTGCGGTTGAGCGCATCTTCAGGGCGAAAGCGGAGGCGGCTGGCGCCTCCTTCGAATGGCGCAGCTTTGCCACATCAACCGGATACGGCTCCGGACCGCTGATCGAAAGTGCGCGCAGCGCCGATCTCTTGATCGCATCGCAGGCCGACCCGGCCAGACCTTCCGACAGCCACGTCGACGTCGACAGTTTTCTTTTCGAAACCGGCCGGCCGGTGCTGATGATCCCCTATATCATCCGCCAGCCGAAGCCGATCAAACGCGTGCTGATCGCCTGGAACGGCTCGAAAGAGGTGGCGCGCGCAACCTTCGACGCGTTGCCGATCCTCAAAGCCGCCGACGAGGTGGAGATCTTTTCGGTCGATCCGGCCGACACGGCGCTGCAATCGCCGCTGACCGCAGGGGCCGACATTGCCGCGACGCTGGCGCGTCATGGCGTCAAGGCGACGCTTTCGACGGCGCAAAGTGCGGACAAGAGCGCATCGCATGTCATCGAGAACCGGCTTTCGGACAGCAGCATCGATCTTCTCGTCATGGGCGCCTATACGCATTCCTGGCTCTGGCAGATGATCTTCGGCGGCACGACAAAGACCTTGCTGCAATCGATGACCGCGCTCACCCTGTTATCGCGTTGATTGGCTGCTCTTGCCTTTTGCCGGCAAATCCCGCTAATTGCGGCGACCGATGACAGCTTCGAGCCTCGGCCCCATCTCGCGCAGTTCCGGCTGCGCGATTTGCGTTTTGCCAATCGCCGCTTCAAGCCCATCCGGTCGCCGGCAAACGGCGTGTCGTTTTTTCATGCCGCGGAGCAGCCCGATGTCCCTTCCCGATAAAGCCTTTCCCGTTTCCTGGGATCAGTTCCACCGCGATGCGCGCGCCCTTGCCTGGCGGCTTGCCGGCTTGAATCAGACGTTCAAGGCTATCGTCTGCATCACCCGTGGGGGCCTCGTTCCGGCTGCGATCATCTCGCGCGAGCTGAACATCCGGCTGATCGAGACCGTCTGCGTCGCTTCCTATCATGACTATGTGAACCAGGGCGACATGGTGCTGCTCAAGGGAATCGCGCCCGAACTTATGGAAAATGGCGGCGAAACCGTGCTGGTCGTCGACGATCTGACCGATACCGGCAAGACCGCCGCACAGGTGCGCACGATGCTGCCGAGAGCACATTTCGCTTGCGTCTACGCCAAGCCGAAGGGCGTGCCGACCGTCGATACCTTCATCACCGAGGTCAGCCAGGATACCTGGATCTACTTCCCCTGGGACATGGGCTTCACCTATCAGGAGCCGATCGCCAAGAGCGCGGGCTGATCGCCACCGATCAAAACGCGCAACCTTCGCATTTACTACTTGAAATTGTTCCAGATTTTGTCGGCGAGGTTTGCTGAATCCGCTATCGGGATCTGCACATCTATTTTATCTTTTGCTCATAGACTGCGGCCTAATTCCTTCAATCGGAATCGATTGAAGGATGAAATTATGCAGCAATTCAAAGTGATACAGCGTCCTTTGCGGCTCTTGAAAAGACGCGCGGCGCTGCAGGGCGTGCGAATCGTGTCAAATTGCGCTTAAAGCGTGCAATGATCGATACGGTACAAGGAAACAAGATGGCGCGGTGGGGGTATGTAAGAGCGGTTGTGACTGCCGGGCTGGCGGCCTTTCTGTTGCCGCTGGCGCCTGTCCGCGCTGAGCCTGCCTATATTCCCCTCGTGCGGGACTATGTCGAGAAGCGGATCCGGCCGATAGTGGAAACGCCGTTGGTGCTGAAAGCCATCGCCGAGCAGAACGCAAAATTCGGCAATGTCAGCGAAATGGATATGCGAGTGCTCGACGAAACCTACCGGTCGGAGGTCGATCAGCACCACCTGCAGATGGTCAAGCTGCTGCTCGACAAATCCGTGTCGCATTACCTGAGGGAAAAACAGGACGCCTCGCAGGGCGCGATTCTCGAATTTTTCGTCACGGACTCGCATGGGCTGAATGTCGGGCAGAGCACCATCACCGCCGACTTCTGGCAGGGCGACGAGGAGAAATACCTTAGAACCTTCGCCAACGGCTCCCGCGAGATCTTCATCGACCGGGCGGAACGCAATGAATCCACCCAGAATCTCGAGACGCAGGCGAGCTTCGTTGTCATGGACAAAGAGAACAGGCCAATCGGCGTCGCCATCGTCACCATCGCCATCGATGCGCTCTAACAGCATGTCGCGCAAAAGTTTGCGGTTTTGCGATAAGGACGCGCTTTAGGAGCGCGGATTTCACCGGCGAATCGGCATGCCGATTTGCGCCGGAAATGCCATCACAAGATTTGCCGCACGACGCTTTTTTGCCATTCTAAGGTTTTCCTTAGCCGGCAACGCCTGCAAGCCATTGTAATTTCAGCGCTCCCCGGCTTTCCCCAATCTCCACAGGCGCATCCACAACATGTTGTGGTTAGCAATGAATTAAAAGCCAGCCCTTGACGGAATCAGCTGTTTCAAACTTTACTGATCCTGATGTTGCGGCGGCGACAGGACCGGAGGTAACGAGCCCGGTTCCCTTTTGAAAATTAGGACGCGGAATCAGGGCGATGGACCGAGAACGGTCCAGGCCAGACAGGATTTCTGCGCGGTTTTCAGCCTCCAAAAAAAGTGACATTGGGGCTGGCGATAATAAGCTGTTAATACTATATTTAGTGTTTGCAGCCACCATCACCACAAGATACAGGAAGGACATCTCCGGATGACACCCCTGTCACAATACGGAAACGAGACTGGCTGCACGACGACAAAGTGCCGCCGGATAGGAATTTTGCGCCTGAGGTCGTGGGGACCGGGTGCCAACACGAGGTCAAGACCATGCGCATCGAACGTCGTTTCACGAAGGCCGGCCAAGGCGCCTATGCGGATATCGAATTCCGCAAGGCGACGAGCGAGATCAAGAACCCTGACGGTTCGGTCGTGTTCCGCCTCGAGAACATCGACGTTCCCGCGCAGTTCTCCCAGGTCGCGACCGACGTGCTGGCGCAGAAGTATTTCCGCAAGGCCGGCGTTCCCACCAGGCTGAAGAAGGTCGAGGAAAACGACGTTCCTTCCTTCCTGTGGCGCTCCGTTCCCGACGATGCTGCGCTGAAGAACCTGCCGAAGGACGAGCAGACCGGCTCGGAAATCGATGCGCGCCAGGTCTTCGATCGTCTTGCCGGCACCTGGACCTATTGGGGCTGGAAGGGCGGCTATTTCTCCTCCGAGGAAGATGCATCGGCCTTCAAGGACGAGCTTGCCTATATGCTCGCCACCCAGCGCGTCGCCCCGAACTCGCCGCAGTGGTTCAACACCGGCCTGCACTGGGCCTACGGCATCGATGGTCCCGGCCAGGGTCATTTCTACGTCGATCCCTTCACCGGCAAGCTGACCAAATCCAAGTCGGCCTACGAACACCCGCAGCCGCATGCCTGCTTCATCCAGTCGGTCGAGGACGATCTCGTCAACGAAGGCGGCATCATGGACCTCTGGGTGCGTGAAGCGCGCCTGTTCAAATACGGCTCCGGCACCGGCTCCAACTTCTCGATGCTGCGCGGCGAAGGCGAAAAGCTTTCCGGCGGCGGCCGCTCCTCCGGCCTGATGAGCTTCCTGAAGATCGGCGACCGTGCGGCCGGCGCCATCAAATCGGGCGGCACGACGCGCCGCGCCGCCAAGATGGTGGTCGTCGACATCGACCATCCCGATATCGAGGAATACATCAACTGGAAGGTCAAGGAAGAGCAGAAGGTTGCGGCTCTCGTGACCGGCTCGAAGGTTGTCGCCAAGCATCTGAAGGCGATCATGAAGGCCTGCTTCAATTGCGAAGGCGGCGACAATGGTGATTGCTACGATCCCAACAAGAACCCTGCCCTGAAGCGCGAAATCCGCGCCGCCAAGAAGGACCAGGTTCCGGAGAACTACGTCCAGCGCGTCATCCAGTTCGCCCGCCAGGGCTACAAGGATCTCCAATTCAAGACCTACGACACGGATTGGGATTCGGAAGCCTACCTCACGGTATCCGGCCAGAACTCCAACAATTCCGTCTCGATCAAGGACGACTTCCTGCGCGCCGTCGAGAATGATGGCGAATGGAACCTGACCGCCCGCAAGGACGGCCGGGTGATGAAGACGCTGAAGGCCCGCGATCTCTGGGAAACCATTTCCTATGCCGCCTGGGCCTCGGCCGATCCCGGCATCCATTTCAACACGACGATGAACGACTGGCACACTTCGCCGGCCGGCGGCCCGATCCGCGGCTCGAACCCGTGCTCGGAATACATGTTTCTCGACGACACGGCCTGCAACCTTGCCTCGCTGAACCTGCTGCAGTTCAAGGACAAGGCTACCAAGCGCATCAACATCGCCGATTACGAACACGCGGTTCGCCTGTGGACCGTCGTGCTCGAAGTCTCGGTGATGATGGCGCAGTTCCCGTCGAAGCGCATTGCCGAACTCTCCTACGAATACCGCACGCTCGGCCTCGGCTACGCCAATATCGGCGGCCTGCTGATGTCGTCAGGCATTCCCTACGACTCCGCTGAAGCCCGCGCCATCGCAGGCTCGCTGACCGCGATCATGACCGGCATCTGCTATGCGACCTCGGCCGAAATGGCTGCCGAGCTCGGCCCGTTCCCGAACTTCGCGCCGAACCGCGAGAGCATGCTCAAGGTCATTCGCAACCATCGCCGTGCGGCGCATGGCGAGAGCTCCGGCTATGAAGCGCTGTCGATCAATCCGGTCGCCCTGATCCATTCGGAAAACCCGGACCAGGATCTCGTCGCCCACGCCAAATCGGCCTGGGACAAGGCGCTCGAGCTTGGTGAACAGCATGGCTACCGCAATGCCCAGGTCTCGGTCATCGCGCCCACCGGCACGATCGGTCTCGTCATGGATTGCGACACCACGGGCATCGAGCCCGACTTTGCCCTCGTCAAATTCAAGAAGCTTGCCGGCGGCGGCTACTTCAAGATCATCAACCGCGCCGTGCCCGACGCGCTGCGCACGCTCGGCTATTCGGAAAGCCAGATCGCCGAGATCGAGGCCTATGCCGTCGGCCACGGCAACCTGAACCAGGCGCCGGCCGTCAATCCGTCGTCGCTGAAGACCAAGGGCTTCACCGACGAGAAGGTCGAAGCCGTCAACGCCGCGCTGAAGAGCGCCTTCGACATCAAGTTCGTCTTCAACCAGTGGACGCTCGGCGCCGACTTCCTGAAGGAGACGCTGAAGGTTTCCGACGAACAGCTCGCCGATATGAGCTTCAGCCTGCTCGACCATATCGGCTTCTCGAAGAAGGACATCGAAGCCGCCAACATCCATGTCTGCGGTGCGATGACGCTGGAAGGCGCGCCCTTCCTCAAGAATGAACACCTGCCGGTCTTCGATTGCGCCAATCCCTGCGGCAAGATCGGCAAGCGTTACCTCTCTGTGGAAAGCCACATCCGCATGATGGCGGCTGCCCAGCCGTTCATCTCCGGCGCGATTTCCAAGACGATCAACATGCCGAACGAGGCGACCGTCGAGGATTGCAAGAACGCCTACATGCTGTCCTGGAAGCTTGGCCTCAAGGCCAATGCGCTCTATCGCGACGGCTCGAAGCTGTCGCAGCCGCTCAATTCCTCGCTGATCGAGGACGAGGACGACGAGGATGCGCTGGAGGAACTGCTGCAGGCGCCGCTGGCCGCCCAGGCCGTCACCGTCACCGAGAAGATCATCGAACGGGTGATCGAACGAGTTTCGCGCGAACGCGAGAAGCTGCCGAACCGCCGCCAGGGCTATACCCAGAAGGCCGCCGTCGGCGGACATAAGGTCTATCTCCGCACCGGCGAATTCGGCGACGGCCGGATCGGCGAGATCTTCATCGACATGCACAAGGAAGGCGCTGCCTTCCGTGCGATGATGAACAATTTCGCCATCGCCATCTCGCTCGGCCTGCAATATGGTGTGCCGCTCGAGGAATATGTCGAGGCCTTCACCTTCACCAAGTTCGAGCCGGCCGGCATGGTCATCGGCAATGACGCGATCAAGAACGCCACCTCGATCCTCGACTATGTCTTCCGCGAGCTTGCCGTCTCTTATCTCGGCCGCCATGACCTGGCGCATGTCGATACGTCGGACTTCTCGAACACCGCGCTCGGCAAGGGCATCCAGGAAGGCAAGACCAACCTGCTCTCCACCGGCTGGACCCGCGGCTACAAGCCGACACTGGTGTCCGGCACCGGCGGCGAACGCCAGGCAGGCGAACCCAAGGGTGCGGCGACCGCCGCCCCTGCCCGCGCCGCCTCCACCGGCACCGTGACTGCCTTTGCAGGCGCGGCTGCCCGCAAGCTGGAGCCGACGGTTGCCATCTCCACCTCCGAAATCGTCGCCTTCAAGCGCGACTACGAGGAGCGCGCCAAGGAGCTGGCGGAAGAGATCGCCGAAGAGGTAACCGAGGAACTCACCAGCGACGCAACGGCCCTGTTCTCCGACAAGGCGGCAGCCGACGCGGCAACGGCGAAATCCGAAGCCAAGAAGCGGGAAGCCGAACGCCGTCAGCGCTCGATCATGCAGGGCTATACCGGCAACATGTGCTCGGAATGCCAGAACTTCACGATGGTGCGGAATGGCACTTGCGAGAAGTGCGACACGTGTGGTGCTACGAGCGGGTGCTCTTGATTACTCGTCGTACTCCCATGTGGGTTGTCGTAGATGAAACCTCCGGGCACGCACTTAGTGCCCGGAAAATCCCTTTCAGAGGTTTGTTGGTCAATATCGACCGCTACCAGTCGCCCGAGGTCCACGATTTGTCCTGCGTGGCTTGTGAGGCCTAACCTGCAAACTTTCCGATCCCGATCCGCGCGGCCCCCAACTGGAGTCAGTCCAGATAAAGTAGAGGTCGCCCTCTGCCCGCTTAGTTTACGACTGCGCTTTCAGGTTCCAGCTCGGAAGATGCTTTCCGCTGGCGGTTACGTGACTTTGCGTGTTCGGGCAACAGGCGAGGTTGGAGGTCGAGGCCACGCACTGTCAATCGCAGGCTGCCACCCATTTCCTGCTCGATTCGGACAGCTTCTTCATTCAACACGGCGATGAGGCCTGCCAAGTCTAGTGCCGAGCCGGTATCTGGATGTAGCCATGTTCGGGGAGATTTAACAGTGATGAGCAAACAGCCGGCGCGGCTGTTCTCCGCCGCCATATACTTGACCACGAGCTGGTCTTTGATCGTTGCCTTCAGGTCGGCTGCGGAGCGGTTCTTTTCACCGATCTTTAGCTCGATGATCGCCTCATGCGCTGAGCCAGTGGAGCGAAGGCGGATGTCGGTTTCTTTTTCGTCCGCCGTCACCGCCTCCTGATCGACCGTATAGGCAGCTTTGGCACCGGCGCGCAGCTCGCGGGCAATCTGCTGACGCATGATTTTCTCGTCCTCGATGAGCGCCCAGGCAGCTCGCGGAGAGTCGTCGCGCAACAGCGCGTCGTCCATATCGTCTAGCCGATCGACCATCAGCATAAACATCTCGCTGCGCGTCAGCGGCGGCAGTTCGTCATATCTGTCCAAAGCCACGATGTCGGCCTCAGTGAAGGTGGCCGCGTCCGCCTCCTCTGCCGCGCGTTCGCGAGCCATTGCCAACGCCCGGTCCTTGAAATCGGCGAAGAGTGGATCGTGAGCCAGTCTAAGTTTGATCGCCCAACCTTCCGGCCCCTTCGCCGACAAAAGCGCGTGGACGATGTTACTTCGGCCGCGTTCCGAGTGGTCGCGCGCGTTGGGTGTAAAACTCCCCTCGCGCTCTATATCATCGGACGGGCGGACATACTGATAAGCAAGGCGCGCGAGCCGTAGCAGCAATTCCGGGGTAAAGCCAGCGGCGGACAGATAGGTCTCTCCATTACCGTGCGGATCGCCAAAAAGAGAACTAAACCACCCTGTTGCCAGACCGAACTTCGCAGGTGGAAAGGCCTCGATGGTCCTCGCGAGCGCTTCGACGCCGGCCTCTGGGTCGAGGCGCATCAGAACCGGCAACCATATGCCACTCACGGTACCTTTCGCACCGTTTGCCAGTTCGGCCTTCGCGAGCGTGTGAACGTAGGCAGCGGTGTCGGCGTCGCCATGTTGTATAAGGATTTGAACCGCTTGTCTGAGCCGGCTCGCACGCGCAGACTCGTCCTCGTCATGCCCGAGCCGCCATTTACCTGCCTCCAACCAATCACGCAGACGAGGCACGAACAAGCGAGCGACAGACGAGGCCGAATGCCGGATATCCTGCAACATCCCGGAATGCTGGATAGCTGGTTCGTCGAGTTCCAACGTCAATTCTTTTCCCAGCACGGCATCTAGGGCGTCGGGATGCACGCCAGCAAATCCTTCAAGCCAGGCTGGAAAGCCGTTCAACTCAATCGGCACGTATCGCAGGGCCAGCTCGGCCTCGTCCTGATTGAGTTTATCTGCCCATCGGGGATCCTCGGCCTCGGCGGCGACCCCAGCGAGGCCGAGCTGCCACCGGATCAAGAAGGTTCCCTTTTGTTCTTCCGGCCGTTCGCTCCGCAGCGTGGGGCGGTCGTTGCGCCAGACGGCCATCACCGCGAGGCGCAGCCGGTCAGCAACAGCCTTGTTGAAATGCCGCTCGATAAAACGCCGGTTCCATCCCGAGGCACGGCTCTCATCGCCACTTTGTCTCATTGCCCGCCACAGACTCCAGGCGGTGCCTTCGGACCGGTCCGCGGCGAACACCATATCGGGACGCTTGACGATTTCGTCCCAGAACCTTGTCCAACTCGCATGAGCTTTCGCTTCGCTGCGTCCGTCACGCTTCTGCCGCCGAGCCTCCTCGCGTTCCCATTTTTGCATTTCGGGGCTGAGGGTTCGCGGTTTAGCAAGTTGGTCGAGGCGCTCGACCGACTCCGGGAGATCGGAGACATGCGGCCTTAGCATCGCCAGATGATCGGTCCATTCGACATCGTCGCCACGGAGACTGAGCGCCGCCTCCAGCACCATAGCGCGCTCTGCCGCAGGTCGGTCGCGATCTGCGAGCGATCCAAACAGCCATCCTGCATCGGCAGCGACCAGATGAATTATTGCTCCGTGATACGCCAGATGCGCAAATCTTTTAAAGGGGTCTGTCTGCTGCTTATAGGTTTGAAGCAACTTGTCATCGGCCTCGAACATCAGGCGACGGGCATCGGGTGGCAAGCTGCGGAGAGCCGCCATTAACTGCTTAACAAGCTCCGAGTGGTCGTACTCTCGATCGACGAGCCGTAATGCGACCGCGATGGAGTACATCAGCTCCGGCGTCGCGATTCCAGCCTGGAGCTGGCGGAGGCAAGTCGACACCAGTGCTGGCAAAAGGAACTGCCTTCTACTGGTAATAGGAGGCCATTTCTTCTCGTTATAGGCGATTCCTTCCGTTGCCAGTTCGGTAAGTCCACTACGTAACGCATCGAGCCTGTTGGTTGACAGATCAACCTGCTCTATCCGACGCGGGAGATGCCACGAGATATCACCGACCGAGCGCTTCTTTTCCGTGACTCGCGCGAGGGTCTTGCATAGCTGCTCTGCGGAAAGGTAGTCGGGAAACAGCCGCGAAAGCGCCGCCCGCGTAAGGCGGTTCGGCCAAAGCGGCGGGTCGTCGGTCAAGCTGGCGCTGACTGCTGGAAGGCGAGGATCAGCCAAGTGGATGAGGGCTTCAAGTGCGTCAATTCGCTCGCCGTCGGGCGCTGTTCCGGCGGTTGCGACATCGTAAGCAATATCCGCGCAATCGGCCATTTTCCCCAGACCGATCAAAGTTAGCAGCATTTCGCGGACTTCGTAGTTTTCGATACCGCCTTCCCAGAGGCTCTGGACTTCCGGTCCCAGATCAGCCGCCGCGAAACGATGGAGCTGAATGCTAGGCACACGCAGTCCACGCCAGCCGCCTTCGCCATGACGTCCCACATACGCGCGCAAGGCTCGTTGTCGCTTCACTGCGGAAAGCGATTCAGGGTCGCCGAAATTCAGCAGAACATCTGGTTCTCGCCGCAGCACCTCTTCGAAAACCGCATCGTCGCGCAGCGCCATCCAGGCGGCGACGGGGCGGAGCGACGGTTTGACGACCTCCTCGCCTTGAGCCGTCGTTGTGAAAAGGACGCGCTTCGCCGACCGGAACGACATCCCTCGCTCGATCAGGGCAAGAAGGTGCTCAGCAGCCAGATATTCTATCACGGATCGATGGTGGAACCGCACCCGGCCATATGAAGCGAAGCCGAAAAGCGAGCGCTCCAGAAGTGTCGTACGTTCGTCCCGCGGCCATTCGTGTAAGATTAATGAAGGATCGAGCGGCGCGTCAGCCGGATCGCCCTGACGGTCAGCTTCCGCGCTATGGCGCAAGGTAAGCTTACGACTGAGGGTGGCAGCCAGAGCGAGGCGACGGGCACCTTCCAGTGCCTTGTCAGCAGACAAAGCCGCCCTTTCCGGGCGGTCACTCCGCGGCTTCAACTTCACGGCGATATTGCTCGCCACCTGATCACGATGCGAACGAATGCGACGGTGAACTCGCCAATCGGCACATAGCTCGATTAGGTCTTGCGGACGACGCACGAATTCCTCGGCGTCGCGCTGCCGGATATCGGCGAGCAATGCATCGGGGTCGTCCACACCTTCCTTGATCGCCATCTGCTTTATTTGGGCGTCGGATAGGGGTAGCAGGGCAACGTTGCGCCAATCCTGTGCAATCTTCTCCACTGTCGATTTCTGCGGTCGGCGCGCCATCGCGATATCAGCGAAGTCCTTGCTGGTCGGAGTCTCCTCTGGCTCATCGGGCACAGGCAGTATCTGTCGGAAGAGCTGCTCGTCGACGGGGATGGGTCGGGAGGTGATAACCACGCGGATTCGGCCGAACTGCCCCGCAGCTGCCTTCGCCAAGCGTTTCAAGGCCTGCTCAAATGAGCCGAGGCTGAGTTTCAACTCGTCGACGGAATCGAGGAAGAATGTCGCCACGTCGGATTGGGACGCATGCCAGGCATCGAAGCGGTCTTCCTCTTCGTGCGAGAGAAGATCACGCAGATTGGAGCGCGCGAGGTCGGCCAATTCAACATAGAAAGCGGGTTCCCCCAAAGCCCACAACGTTCGCTGTTTAGCTCGGCATTCATAGGTTTTGCCTGCACCTGCTTCAGAAATAATGAGAACGCGTTTGGATTCTAGCAGATCAGACCAACTCGAGCCGCTATGCCACCCCAAATCCCATAGGAATGCTGTTTGCGCGGCTTCAGTATTCTTGTCGTTAGGAATGTCCTGAAAGCTGCGCTCGATATCGTTTGTGTTATCTTCTGTTGCCATCCAGTGCTCCTCCCAGGGAGCCAGAACATAATGACAACATCGGGTTTAGGCTATCGCGTTTTTTGGGGGTTTGAGACAAATGGACGTCGACAAGCATCTTCGGATCGTCGGAGATTTCGAACGCACCCTTTATCGCAAGGCCGCGCTCCCCCGGCGCTCCGTCGAGACGTTGGTAGGAAATTGCCGCATGCCCCTCTCCGGCCAGGACGACGAACGCCAGCAGCAACGATATGAATGAGAGGGATTTCCGCATTCTACCCCAGCCTTCGAGCACGTATTTCTCCTGTCGTCACTTGCAGCATATCTTGCGCACATATGCATTCCCGAGGGTGATCATCGGAATCCTTTGCGATGAGCCGGTGAGCTTCAATGCGACCAAGCCCGTGGCAATCACGATCACGACGATCAACAGCTTTGACGAGAATTTCAGACCTATCCCAGCAGCATCCGATCAATGCACAAGGACAATCTTCTGACAAGCCGCACAATCAGAAGTGTTGATACAAGGTAAACGCCGGTTCCTCGCCGTGATCGGGAGATCCCAATCCACGCGATCCGGTGTGTGCCGGTCATTGATGCGAGAGTCACAGGAACAAGGGGACGCTTCTTCGAATTTCGTCTCGGATCCCGCTCTGCCGTTACGGTTTCACACGGTCGGGATGCGCCGCCTGGAAGGCCGGCAGGTCTACGCATCTGGCGTCGATATCGACGATGCGCTTGAAAGCGGTCAACTCCACGCCCCAGCGGCGGGCGTTGTAGACCTGGGGAACAAGGCAGAGGTCCGCCATGGTCGGCGTGTCTCCAAAGCTGAACGTGCCATCGGCTTCACCGATCATCGCCTCCAGTTTGCCCAGCCCGTCGGTGATGAAATGCTTCATCCATTGCTCGCGGGCATCGGGCTTATTCGTCATGCTCATCAGATGCGACACGACATGCATGTTGCAGATCGGATGGATGTCCATGGCGACCGTATATGCGAGGGCGCGGACTTTCTGGCGATCGGCAATGTCAGGTGGCAGCAATCCGTATTCCGGCCGAAGCTCGGCCAGATATTCGATGATTGCCAGCGATTGCGTCAGGGTTCTTCCGTCGATCACCAATGTCGGCACCAGTCCCTGCGGATTGAGGGCCAAATATTCCGGCGTCTTGTGCGCCCCTTCCAACAGGTTGACGGGCACGGTCTTGTAATCGATGCCCAGAAGATTGAGCGCGATGCGGACGCGATAGCTCGCCGATGATCGCCAGTAGTCGTAAAGGACGACCTCGTTCATTGCGGGTCGGCCTCTTGGTATTTTTCGACCGTCTGCTCGATCGCGCCGAAGATCGAATGGCCGGCATGATCCTTCATCTCGATGCGGATCTGGTCCCCGAACTTCATGAAGGGGGTCTTCGGCGATCCGGTCTCAATCGTCTCGATCATCCTGATTTCGGCAATGCAGGAGTAGCCGTCCCCTCCCTCTTCAACCGGCCTGCCGGGGCCGCCGTCCAGCTTGTTGGACACCGTTCCCGAGCCGATAATCGTTCCGGCAAGGAGGTTACGGGTTTTGGCGGCATGGGCGATCAACTGGCCAAAATCGAAGGTCATGTCGATGCCGGCGTTGGCCTTGCCGAATGACTTGCCGTTCAAGCTCACCAGCAGCGGAAGATGCAGCTTGCCGCCATCCCAGGCCTCTCCAAGCTCGTCCGGCGTCACGGCAACCGGAGAAAATGCCGATGCCGGCTTGGACTGGAAAAAACCAAATCCCTTCGCCAGCTCGTCCGGGATCAGACCGCGTAGCGATACGTCGTTGACGAGCATCACCAGGCGGATGGCGCCGCGTGCGGCCTCCGGGCTGGAACCCATGGCAACATCGCCGGTGATGACGGCGAGCTCGCCCTCCATGTCGATCCCGTAAGCCTCGTCAGACGCCACGATCGGATCGCGCGGCGCGAGGAAAGCGTCCGAACCGCCTTGATAGATCAGCGGATCGGTCCAGAAGCTTGCCGGCATCTCGGCGCCGCGCGCCTTGCGCACCAGTTCGACATGGTTGACGTAAGCGGAGCCGTCGGCCCATTGGTAGGCTCGCGGCAAAGGTGACGTAGCGTCATGTTCGTGAAATCGGATCGCCGGCTGGGCGCCGGTCTCGACGCCTTCGGCAATAAGCGCGAGCCTCGGAGCCACATGCGCCCAATCATCGAGCGCCGCCTGCAGAGTGCGGGCGATATGACCGACCTCGGAACAGCGGGTCAGGTCGCGGGAAACGACGACGAGCCGGCCGTCCCGCGTGGAGTCTTTCAAGGTCGCAAGTTTCATGTCCGAAATCCCGTGCCGGAGGATGACTTCACTTGATGCATCACTTGATGCATCATTTGATGCCGGGGGTTCCGTCGAACTTGCGTTCCAGGCCATCCCAGCATTCCAGGTAATTATCCTGCAGCGTTTCAAGCTCGGCTGCGTATTTCGTCAGTTGCTGCGGGTACCGGGTCTCGAACATGAAGGCCATGGTGTGATCGAGCTTCACGGGTTTGAGCTCGGTATTGGATGCCTTTTCGAAGGCGAGCGCATCCGGCCCGTGGGGAAGCATCATGTTGTGCAGGCTCATGCCGCCCGGCACGAAGCCCTCCTCCTTGGCGTCATACTGGCCGTGGATCAGGCCCATGAATTCGCTCATGATGTTGCGGTGGTACCAGGGCGGACGGAATGTGTGCTCGGCGACCAGCCAGCGCGGCGGAAAGATCACGAAATCGACATTCGCCGTGCCGGCATCTTCGGTCGGCGCGGTCAGCACCGAAAAAATCGACGGATCGGGATGATCGAAGCGGATCGCGCCAACGGGAGAAAATGTCCGCAGGTCGTATTTGAACGGGGCGTAGTTGCCGTGCCAGGCCACCACATCGAGCGGCGAATGGCCGATGTCCGTGACATAGAATTTTCCGCACCACTTCACATGCACGCGGCACGGCGTTTCCTTGTCCTCGAACGCGGCGACAGGTGTCTTGAAGTCACGCGGGTTTGCCAGGCAGTTGGCGCCGATCGGTCCGCGGTCCGGCAGCGTGAATTTCGCGCCGTAGTTCTCGCATATATAGCCACGCCAGACCGTCTGCTCGCCGCCCTTCAGAATCTTGAACATCATGCCGCGCGGGATCAGGCATATTTCCAGGGGCTCGACGTCCATGATGCCCATTTCGGTGAACACTCTGATGGCGCCGAGCTGCGGCACGATCAGCAATTCACCATCGGCATTGAAGAAGTAATCGTCGACCATGTCCTCATTGAAGACATAGGCATGGGCTGACATGCCCACCTGGGTCGTGGCATCGCCTGCCGTCGTGATGGTCCGCACCCCTTCGAGGAATGTCAGTCTCTCCGAGGGTGCCGGGATGGGATCCCAGCGAAGCTGGCCGAGAGGAAGCGAATGTTCGTCGAGGCACGGCGCCGTTTTCCAGAGCGGATAGGACGCGTTGGAGAAGCGGCGGGTGTGACGCACGCTCGGGCGGATGCGGTAAAGCCAGGACCTTTCGTTGGTCCCGCGCGGCGCGGTGAACGGCGAGCCGGAAAGCTGCTCCGCATAGAGACCATAGTTGCATTTCTGCGGGCTGTTCTGGCCCTGCGGCAAGGCGCCGGGAAGCGACTCGGTTTCGAAGTCATTGCCGAACCCCGGCATGTATTTCAGCGTGTTTGCCGTCGCGGCTTCACCATCCGACGTCTGGATCGATGTCTGGTCCATGCTCACTCCTCCCCGAACACTCCAGCGCCGCGCGTCCGAAAGATGCGCGGCGCTAGTGAGTTTACTCCGCTGCAGTCCCGATGACACCACGCTTGATCTGATCGGCCTCGATCGACTCGAAAAGAGCCCGGAAATTGCCTTCGCCGAAGCCTTCGTCGCCCTTGCGCTGGATGAACTCGAAGAAGATCGGCCCGATCACGGTCTTGGAGAAGATCTGCAGCAGGATTTTCGTCATGCCGCCATTCACCACGCCTTCGCCATCGATGAGGATGCCGTACTTCTTCATGCGTTCGACAGGTTCACTATGGCCGTTCACGCGTTCATAGGACATGTCGTAATAGGTCTCCGGAGGACCCGGCATGAAGCGCAGGCCGTTGTCGGCAAGCCTGTCGGTGGCGTCGTAAATATCCTCCGTTCCAACGGCGATGTGCTGGATGCCCTCGCCCTTGTACTTCTTCAGATATTCCTCGATCTGGCTGGTGTCGTCCTTCGATTCATTCAGCGGAATGCGGATTTTACCACAGGGCGAGGTGATGGCGCGGCTCACCAGACCGGTGATGCGCCCATCGATATCGAAGAAGTGGATCTGCTTGAAATTGAACAGGTTGCGGTAAAAATCCCACCACTTGTCCATGTTGCCGCGAAAGACGTTGTGCGTCAGGTGATCGAGATAATAGAAGCCGATGCCCTGGGGATGCGGGTTACGCTCGCCGAGCCAATCGAACTCGGCCTCGTAGGCCGATCCCTTGGCGCCATAGGTCTCGACGAAGTAGAGCAGCGAGCCGCCAATGCCGACAATCGCCGGGACGTCGAGCATCTTGTCGTCCCCTTCATAGGGAACAGCGCCTTTTGATACGGCGTGGTCGAAAGCGTGCTTGGCATCGACGACGCGCCAGGCCATCGATGGGGCGCAGGGACCGTGATTTGCGACGAAACGCGCGGCTTGACTACCCGGTTCGGCGTTCAGGACATAGTTGATGTCACCCTGTCTCCAGACGGTGATATCTTTCGTCTTGTGCTTGGCGACGGCGGTGTAGCCCATGCGTGTGAAGAGCTCGCGCAGCGTCTCGGGCTCAGGATGGGCGAACTCGACGAATTCGAAGCCGTCGGTGCCGGCCGGATTGTCGGCGGTGATTTCCGAGGGCGGTGCGTCATGCGGGAACGGACCCATTTTCTTTCCTCCAGAGGAGATTGCATTTGATATGCAAAGTGTGGCCCAAAACGCGTGCAAAGTTCTTGCATTCTTTATGCTCCGAGAAGAGATTATGCACGATCCGTGAGTGTATTGGGGATTTCGTGCAATGGATGAGCCACTCGACAAATTGGATTTGCGCCTGCTCCAGGAACTTCAAAAGGACGGCAGGCTGACGAACAACGAGCTGGGGGAGCGGATTGCGCTTTCGCCGTCGCAATGCTCGCGCCGGCGCACGAGACTGGAGGCTGAGGGATATATCCGCAGCTACCGGGCTTACCTCGATCGGCAGAAGTTGGGTCTCGATATGCTGGTGGTCATTTCCGTGACGCTCGCGACCCACAACAGAGACAATGCCCGCCGATTTTCGCAACTGATCAACGGGTTGCCGGAAGTTCTCGAAGCCTATGCGCTAACCGGTGAAATGGATTATCACCTGACGGTCGCAACCCGCGGGCTCGCCGACCTCTCGAAATTCGTCAACGACGTTCTGTTGCCCC